>NZ_JAPJZK010000001.1:6143349-6443410 GCF_026309355.1 Spartinivicinus marinus | reverse complement strand
CTTTATGTGACAAACAAGAGAGCTCGGCAGCACTGCAACCAGGAGCCAGTAGCCAGGGTGGTTGGTCTACTGGACAACTATCGGAATCTGGACAATTCATTCGTAAACATATGCGAAAATAACTCAATAATATGAAGCACTAAAAAACAGATTGGTTCTGTAGTGCTTCCCATCCATATCTTATATTTAACGAATTTTATACCTGATGATTGGCGAGCATATAGTCAAGGTGAAGGGGATACCTGACTTATGCTCGTGGGAGTATTTGAATGACTATAGTGGAAAAAAAACAAGCCTATTCTAAGACTTTTCATGTGACTGTTATTGGTTTTAGTGTTTTAAGTAATTAATTATTGGCAGAGATTAATTCTAATCAACATTATTTAATAAAATCGGTTCATAGTAATAAATGTTTAGAAGTAGTGAAGGGGGAAATAGCAAACGGTAGTAATATTCATCAGTGGGAAGAAAATAATACCATTGCACAACAGTTTATTATTGAGGAAGTAGGAAACAGTACCTATAAAATTGTGAACCTGCATAGTGGTAAAGCGCTGGATATTGCTGAATGGCAGCAAGAAAATGGAGGAAATTTACAGCAATGGGATTTTCATGGGGGCAATAATCAGCTGTTTAGGTTGGTACCTGTTTCAAGTGAGCTTCAGCCACCCACACCCGATAACAATGATATTAAACCGCTGTTTTCAAGTGCAACGGGTAGCGGCTGCATTACATGAAGATATGGGAGTGACCAATTCACTATTTAAGGGGGACAATGGTAGCCAGGAATTATCAGCAGAATCATTAGCGATTCTGGTTGATTACATTCGGTTATTGGGGGTGCCGCCCAAACGTCAGGTGTTGGGTAATTCAGTTAAGCAGGGTGAAAAATTATTTAAACAAATTGGGTGTGAAGATTGTCATCGAGCAGAGTTGACAACGAGTCAATATCATCCCTACCCTGAATTGCGTAACCAAGTAATTAGTGCTTGACCGAAAAATCATAACTGATTGATAAATAAGATAATTCATCATAAATCCGTCATCGAAGATTGCTATATTAAGTCCTCATAAAAATGAATCGGCCTAGGTTTTTAGTTAAAACCAGCCAAACTTCGCGGAGAATACGATATGAGGCAAGTCCAAAACCCACAACTTCAATTCGGCCAAACAGATATTACCGAGATCAAGTTTGACCCGAAGTCTAGAGATGATGTGCCTCAATTGTTAAAGGGATTACAGTACATTTATATTACACCCGAAGTTAGAGAGCAGGTATTCACTATTTTAGAGGAGTCTATAGTGGGTAAAACGAATCCAAGACTTGGAAGGCCAGGCATGGAACTTTGGAAAATACTGGTGATGGGGGTTTTGCGCATCAACTTAAATTGTGACTATGATCGTTTGCATGAATTAGTGAATCAGCATCGAACTATTCGAGCGATGTTAGGGCATGGTGTCAATTGGGAAGATCTGACAGAATATCACTTGCAGACCATAAAAGATAACGTCTCTCTTTTGACCCCAGAAATTCTGGACAAAATTAACACAGTTGTCGTCGAGACAGGGCATAAACTGTTAAAAAAAAACGAAGAAGCAAGCCTTGAAGGGCGTTGTGACTCATTTGTGGTAGAAACAGCTGTTCATTATCCCACTGATATCAGTTTATTATGGGATGCAATGAGAAAAGTGATTAATCAACTAGCTGATATGGGCGAAAACTACCATTTAAGTGATTGGCGACAACATAGGCACAATCTGAAGTCACTTAAAAAATGCTTTAATCAGGCAAGGCAAAGCAACCAATCAAAAGCAAAAAATGCCGATGACAAGAAACGTGAGACACATATCAACTATCTGAATAAAGCGCAATGGTTTATTGATAAAGCTGAACTCACATTGGATAAGCTTAAAGCCATAGCAGCCCCGATTTGGTTATTACGAAATATTGCCAACAATCTTTCTCATGCTAAACGGCAGGTGTCGCAAATTCACAGGCGAGTAGTCGAAGATGAAAAAGTCCCAGCTGATGAAAAAGTTTACTCAATATTTCAACCTCACACTGAGTGGGTGAGCAAAGGGAAAGCAGGGGTACCAGTGGAATTAGGTATTAAAGTGTGTGTTATGGAATGTCAGCATGGCTTTATTCTTCACCATCGTGTGATGGAAAAAGAGCAAGATGTTGATGTTGCCATCGTCATGATCAGAGCAACCAAAGCTAAATTCCCTGAGCTCAACCAGTGCAGTTTTGATAAAGGGTTTCATTCACCTGAGAATCAGTTGAAGTTGGCCGAAGAATTAAATCGGGTAGTGCTGCCTAAAAAAGGACGTTTATCAAAAAAGGAAACAGAACGTGAAAACGATGAGGCTTTCAAAAAAGCAAGAAAGCAGCACTCAGCGGTTGAGTCTGCTATTAATGCGCTTGAAGTACATGGCCTTGACCGATGTCCAGATAGCGGTATTAATGGCTTCAGGCGTTACGTTTCATTTGCTGTATTAGCACGAAATATCCAAAAGTTAGGTGCCTTATTGTATAAACAAGAAAAAGAGGAGCAATACCGTCAAGCCAAAAGAATACGTAAAAAAGCAGCTTAATAGTCCTTAACTGAGATTTAAAATAATTTTCCAGTGAGCCTTTGCCTAACTGGCTAGGTTTGGCTGTCTGTGAAAAGACGATTCTAAAGAAGCTTGATCAAAAAACAACCTTATTTTATATACCCAAGTCAAAAACAGTCATAAATGAGTAATATTAACTTATAAGACCAAAATAGTTGCCCCTTCAACTGGCAAACTAGACTACTTTTCTGTCAGGCACTAATTAGGCCTTACACCGACTTGTTATTACTTGATATGGGCGAGCAACTAGCGGATAGTTTGCCTGCCACCCAGGCTTCTGCCGCTGAATAGCGTACTCCACCGTTATGGGGAGTTGGTCTGGTCGAAGCCACTACGAATGACCCTCGTTATTTACATGATGGTCGAGCCCATAACTTGCTCGAAGCAGTGCTATGGCATGGTAGTGAAGCTGTCCGGGTAGTTGAGCAGTTTAAGCAACTAGCAGAGTCTGAGCGAGAATCAGTTATTAATTTCTTAAAATCATTATAAAGTAGCGGAATATAACCTCTATTCAGGTATCAGCACCGGCATTACAGGTACTGATAAACTATACTGAAACACCACTACTTTTGTCATTTATATTGCTACAGAGCTAATGAGTATCACAAGGTGTCGTTGTGTTTGCAGTCAGTTGGTCGCAACAGGGCTGTTTTTGTTTGGTAATGTACTAGAGTCTACTGCGGCAAACTCAAAACTGTCAGTCATCTGTGTCAGTACTGTATATGAGCCTTTTGTCATTGAGCAGGAGGGTAATATTAAGGGTATTGATATTGATGTGGTAGCAGCCATTGGTAAAAGGATTAATATTAATTTCACATTTGTCCTAAAACCGTGGAAGCGAATCGGTAAAAGGGTTAAGCAAGGAAAGGAAGACTGTGTTATTGCCTATTTTAAAACCCCAGATCGTGAGCCTTATCTGCATTATACCCGAATGCCAATCCATATTACTCAATATACATTATTTGTTCACAAGGAAAATCGTTTTACTTACAGCTCCCTTGAAGACCTATATCAACGGTCAATAGCCGTTAATCGAGGCTTTAAAACTACCCCTGCATTTGCTTTAGCAGTGGCAGAGCAAAAAATACGTCAGGTGGATGTGAGAGAAGATGCTCAAAGTTTTGGGTTGTTAAAAAGAAAACGAATAGATGCTGTGTTAACCAACTATCATGTTGGCAGTTATATGGTAAAACAGCGTGGATATGATCAGATTATCCCTATTAATCCCCCACTAAGCTCAACGCCTGCTTATGTTGTGTTTGCTAAGAAAGACCACTTAAATGCTATTATTCCCTTGTTTGACTCAGCTTTATTTAGTATTTTGCAGGATGGTACTTATCAAAAAATATTTTCACAGTATATTAACTATTAGATACTTATGAATAAAAATAAACAGTTGGTGACAGTGGGTAGTTATACCGATGCCATTCAAGCACATTTGGCACGAGGAAAGCTAGAAGCAGAAGGGATTTTCGCAACGGTAGCACACGAGCACCATATTTGGGCTGATTGGATGCTTTCTAATGCGCTAGGAGGGGTTAAAGTTCAAGTACATGCTGATCAAGTTGAACAAGCAAAACAAATTGTGGCCAATTTAGCGAGTGGTCAATATGCTATTGAAGATGAATATAAAATTCACTGTCCCAAATGTAATAGTGTTCAAGTAGAAGAGCAGCGTACACGTTGGAAAATAGCTTTTTTAGGCTTGTTTATTTTCCATATCCCATTACCTTATCGCAGAGGCAAGTTGAAATGCCTTGATTGTGATCATCATTGGCTTTTTACTGATTCAGCAAATCAAAAAGAAACCGAAGAGTAAAACGACTGACGACCAGTAGCTAATAAACAATACTATAACTACTGGCTCAAGTAGTTGGGAAGGGAGTGGTTTAACGATCAAATAACTCTAGCCGCCAGCTGTCAAGATAGCCTGTTTCTTTACTTAACATATCTTTAACATGCAATGACCAGGTGCCCCCTTGTTGTAAATCAGCTAACTGAATGTCGTAATACTGATTGAGATTCTTGGTAGTATCACCGGCTGAAAAGGGTTTAAGCAGGTGACGCTTGTTATCAGGGCTGATTAAGTAAATTGATAAATCCCCCACAGCGGTATGCTTAATATCAACTGTCACTCTGGCGCGAATCACGGTATTACCTAAACCTACGTTGATATGGCTTTTTATTCCATCAAAATCTCGATCAGGAATTTTATAGTCAGTTGTATTTTCTAAGTTTTTCACTCGCATTTCATATTGCCCAACCAATGATACTTGTTGGTAAGCGGCACCACCATGCAGCATTAGATAATAAGTACCAGCTTTTGGTTTATCAATAACACAAGCTTCATTATTATCAGCTTTAGTCGCCTGGCAGTCCCAAATATGGGGAGTTGGTATTTGTTTATGTTTTACATATAAATTAACGTTGCCAGTGCCCCCCCAACTGATAAATTGCAAATTATGCATTCCAAAAGGCACATTGAGTTTGTAGTAACGTTTTTGGTCTTGTTTGCCTGTTAAATCAGGCATGATTTTGGCATTAGCTAAGGTAAACACTTCATCATTAGGCGATACACAACTGGCATTTACACCCACTTTAGCAAAAGCGGCCTCTACCTGGTCAGCATGATAAGCCAGATCCTTAGCGGCAGTGACTACGCCGCAACCGCCCTCATTGAAGTCAGTTGAACGACGCCAGTAAAGCTGGTTGGCTTTAACAAATACTTCAAATGCTTTATGAGTATTCCAGCCAGGTGTTGTAGCAAGCAAATAAAAAGCTTTATTAAATATACCAGAGCTGTAGTGTACATCTAGGCCTTTGCGATAATCTTTGGTATGACCGATTGAACGGTTGTCTTTCGTTGGGTCATCAAAATAGCGCAGTGCTCCTGACTGTTTAAAGATATCAGCACCTACCATCCAATCATTACTGCCTTTCATGTAAAACTCAGCGGCCTCACCTGCAATATCAGAAAATGATTCATTTATTCCTCCTGATTGATAGCGATAAATAAGATTAGAATGTTGCTCGGTAAAACCATGGGATACTTCATGAGATACCACATCTAAGCTTACTAAAGGATAAAATAGGTTGCGTCCATCGCCAAAGGTCATTTGTTTGCCATCCCAAAAGGCATTCTCATAACCATTACTATAATGAACTCGCATTTTTAGTTTAAAGGAGAGGGGAGAGCTATTAAACCATTTATTATACATAGCAAATACGACACTACCGAAGTAATGGGCATCATTAAGGGGAGAGTAGGCGCCATTAATGGGTTTTTCAGTATTGCTTGGGCACTTAAATTGATGTATTTCGCCTCCTGAGCGTTTATGGTTGAGGTTAATGGTTTCCACATGTTTATTAGACATCTGGCAATCATCCGTTACGGTTAAAAAACCATAATCAATACCATATTCATATAAGCCTGTTTTTTCGTTACCGCCTGGGCCGCTTGCTTGGTTGAGGGTTAGACCTTCCCAGGAATCAATGATTTCGCCATTAATTGCATCAATAATATAGTGAGGACGTTTAGGCTGAGGGTCATGGCTAACGAAGGATACCCTAAACACCAGGCGAGCAGTGCCCGATTTATCTTGATAAATAAATGGCTTGACTGACTGATTTTCAAGGGTAGCTAGTTTGTTTTCAGGGATATTGGCTGTCTTGATAGCCAATTGCAGAGCCTTAGTAGCTGATAATTGGGTGATAGGGTTGGGGATGTCTGCGGCAATGCCTTTTAATAAGTAGCCACTAATAGTAATGAGTCCCCCATTAGCATCCAGTTCGGTCGTAATATTAGTATCCCAGACAGGAATGCCATGAAATTGTTGCTGATACCGTACTTTGCGATGGGATTTGGCAATGTTGACTGAGCGAATGAATTTCACGCTTTCATAATCAGGTAGGTTCAGAAGTTGCTGAATCGTTTGGTTTGACTCAGTTGGTGTCAAGTTAATTGAGGTCATTTCAGCAGACCAACAGGGCAGACATAGTAATAAGCTTGTAAAAAATATTGAAGGTTTACCTGTGAAAAGCTTTATCAAAGAAGGTATTGGTAGCATGTTGATCTCCTCCATGAGCAAGTAAGCCTGTTTTTTCCTATTTAAAATCATTTAGGTCAATGTAAAAGGTTTTGACGGCTTACCCAGTTACTATGCAAAGAGACTCTAGTTGGTCATTTAGAGGTCTGCTATATCAAAATGAGGTAAAAAATATTTTTTTATTCAGTTTATTAAGTATTTTATAGGGTGGTGAAAAACGTTCTTAAGATTAGACCATCCTAACAAATGAGTGTTGAAGCTGATGGAATTTAACTTATTATACAAAAAGAGTTTTAGGTGCTGATGCTGATTATATTTTATGTTTAGAAAAGAAAGGTATAGTGAATAATATGTAAAATTTAGTAACAGTATATTTGGTGTTTTTATTTGTCTTTGATGATTGATATGCGTTTATATATAAGTATATTGTGATGATTGGGATGACAAAAAATCATTCTTTATGCTGTTTGATACCCCTCTGCAAAGCATATATACAATTATAAATGCTTGGTTGTCACATGCTATATTTTATATGGGTTATTTATAATCAATTATTTTTGTGACCAAGTCATGTTTTCCACATTATGGAGTTGAACTAGTAACAAAGATTCAAAATAATAGTGTTTAGGGTCAACCTATAACAAAGAAGTGCTTTGAGTACTTTCTATAACATAGATAACGCAATAAATACTACATATAGCACAATTGCTAGCCCAAGAGAGTAACGAACCAATTGTAGTATGCGAATAAATTTACGCAAGGGAATTAAGCTATGCCAACTGTGAGCTTACATAACTCAGCTTTAGACGGATCAGCTACTGCGGATATTGATGCTAGTATTAACAGTTTTCAAGAAGTACCAGTGACTAAGAGTGTTCAGGATAATTTACAAGATAGCTTGAAAGATAGTTTGCAAGCAGACGTAGACAATCAAGATCTCAGTAAAGTAGTCAATTTTCATATTCGCTCACAGCTCAACTCCAGTGTCTTAACTGGAAAGCAAGAAGTGAATAGTCCAATTGATACCTTTTTAGAAAATATGTCCCAATGGTTGGCAAATGACATAAGTGCTGGGCTTAGATATATTTATCAACAATATAAAACTGAGCAATCGTCAACCCAGAAAGAAGAGTCTACTCAAAATGTAGATGTGGAAATTTCTCAGTTAGTTGCACAACAAAGTGCAAAACTAACTGGTTTGATTGCTGAATTAGAAAACCGTTTTAGTGAAGTTCATGAAAGCTTGCGCTATTTTGAAGTCATTAGTTTAACTAATGAAGATAAAGAAAAAGAACAAATAAAAATTAATAAATTAAAAAAATCCATTCAAGAACAAATGAATAGCATGCAAACCCTGATATCAGGTTATAAAACACAATAAACTAAAAAGTGTTAAGTTGCATGGATGAGCTAGCTTGCCTTAATAAAAAAAACTACGTACTCTCTAACTATCCAGCTGCATTAATTTGCAGCTTTTTTTACCTGCAAAAACTACTTCATGGATTGATGAAACCTATCCTTCGCTCAGATTAATCAGCGATTCTTTACTTATAGATAGCTTTTCTGGATAAGATGCTATTTAATTTATAAACGTTGTTATTAAACAATACTGTGGACAGTTTTATAGGTGTTGTAGTTAGTGTTTACGGGGGGAGTGTTTTACTCTCATATACTTTATTGCAAGATAGCTTGAGACTTAACATGCAATAAACTCCTCCCACCTTATGGTACAAGACCTGTAGAGCAATGTTGTATAACTCAAAAACTGTCCACAGTATTGATTAAAGTATTGTTTAGTTAATCATGCGTTTATTTATACCGCTATATCAATTAGGCATTCAAGGGCGCATCATGGTGGTGATCGCACTGATGAGTGTGTTGCAAATTGGCCTTGTAGGTGGTGTGTTTTTAGCTCAACACGCTCAAACCATTGAAAATTTAACCGGTGGTAGAGCGTTAGCTATTGCACAAGCAGTGGCTCAACTACCTGATATACGAGATTCTCTGTTAAAACAAGATGCCAGTCGTGTACAGCAATTGGTCGAGCCCATTCGGCAAATCACCCAAGCTGAATTTATTGTGGTGGGTGATGCTACTGGTCGGCGTTTATCCCACCCTATTATTGAACGCATTGGGGGGACGATGGTCGGTGGTGATAATGAAGCTGCATTACAGCAAGGAAAGTCTTATATATCAAAGGCGGTAGGTACGCTTGGACCATCTATTCGAGGTAAAACTCCTGTTTTTTCGAGTTCTGGCAATATTATTGGGTTGGTTTCTGTAGGGTATTTGCAGACAGATGTTGATAGTGTGGTTTTTCAGCATCAGTTTTTACTGTATGGGTTATTAGCAGGGGTGATTTTATTAGCGATGATCACGGCAGTATTAATTGCCACCCATATCAAACGTGCCATATTAGGGCTAGAGCCTGAAGAAATCACTCGTTTGTATCAAGAACAAAGTGCTACTTTGCAGTCTGTTTCAGAAGGCATTTTGGCTTTAGATAGCAATGGCTTGATTACTCAGTTTAATTTAGCGGCTGTTAATACGTTGCAGCTACCGAAGGAATGGTTAACCAGTAAGCTAAAGCAGCCAGTGAAAACCTTGTGCAAAGAAGGGGACATCTTATTAGCAATGCAGCAACAAGGCAAACAGGTAAAAGATATAGCACTTGTGGTAAATGATCAGCCTATCATTGTCAATGGTCAGCCTATCCCTGATGGTGGAATGGTCTTTAGTTTTAGATGTCAGGATGAGATGAGTCAGTTGGCTGAGCAGCTGAGTCAAGTCAAGCAGTATTCTGACACCTTACGGGTACAAAGCCATGAATATTCAAATAAGCTACATACCCTGGCAGGCTTAATTCAGTTAGGAGAACACAGAAAAGCTTTGGCATTAATTAAGCAAGAAACCAGTGGTGTTCAAGCCTTCATGAGCTTTTTACGTAACGCAATACCAGATCCAGAATTAGCGGCGATTGTGTTAGGGCATTATCATCGAGCTAAAGAGTTGGGGGTAACCTTGTTGATAGAAGAAGACAGTTATTTAGAAGGGCTTCCGGCAACACTCGATCGTATGGCATTAGTCACTATCTTAGGTAATTTAGTCAATAATGCATTTGAAGCTGCACTTCAAACAACAGAGGTTAATCCTGTTATTAAGTTGGGGGTGACTGATAGTGGGAATGAAATCATTTTTGAAGTAGAGGATAATGGTACAGGTATCCCTGATAATTTATCACATAGTATTTTTGAAAAAGGAACATCAACTAAAAGCCAGTTAGGCCATGGTATTGGTTTGTATTTAGTCAAGCAGGCAGTAGAAAGATTAAAGGGGATGATTACCATAGAAGCCGCTTCACCAACAGGTACTCGGTTTGTTGTCTATATACCTAAATAAAAAGAGTAGTATTTAGCCTATGGCTGCATTAATTAGTGTTGTAATTGTTGAGGATGATCCTGATATTGCAGAAATTCAACGATTGTTTGTTGAAAAAATCAATGGATTTGAAGTAGTGGGCATCGCTTATAATTTAGCAGATGCTAAATCCCTGGTCAGTGTATTGAAGCCACAGTTGGTGTTATTGGATGTGTACTTCCCAGATGGTAGCGGCTTGTCATTTTTACAGCAACTACGCACTGAAGAAGCGAAGTCAGATGTGATTCTAATTACGGCAGCAAAAGATATTACCACCTTACAAACAGCATTACGGGGTGGTGTGGTGGATTATATTATCAAACCGGTAATATTTGAGCGGTTTGCTGAGGCCTTACAAAAATACCAAAGTTACTGGTGTCAGTTAAATCAACTGGAACAACTACAGCAAACAGATATTGATCAGTTGATCACTCCAGCTATGCCAGTAGAGACTAAACGGCGAGTGTTGCCAAAAGGGTTGCAAAAGCCTACCTTAGAAAAAGTACAAAATGTTTTCAAAGAGCCAGATGTTATTTTAAATGCAGAGCAAGTGGGAGAGCGGATAGGTATTAGTCGGACCACTGCTCGGCGTTATTTGGAATATTTAGTGAGTTGTAGACAGTTGCAGTGTTCGTTGGTATATGGGGATGTAGGCAGACCCGAAAGAAGATATTCCATGCCTTAGCCACAGAACACCCTGTCACCCCATATCCGCTAGCTTTTTGCGACAATCTCTAAAGTAAAGGGAAATGATATCATTGGGTGTAATGAGCCAAACTATCCAGCTGATACCGTTGAATCGGCTAGTTGTCCTTGCTTTTTATCAAATCGGTAACCAAACCAGTGCTGAATGACTGGGAGTAATCCCAGTAATACTGCAACAACCATTAAACTCAGGGTGAGTGGACGCTCCCAAAGAAAGCTTAAGCTGCCATCACTGATCAGTAATGCTCGGCGCAGATTATTTTCTAGCATACCACCAAGAATAAACCCTAGTAGTAAAGGCGCCATTGGAAAGTTAAGCCTTCTTAAGCCAATTGCTGCTGCAGCAAATAGTGTCATGATTAAAATATCTACACTATTAAAACTCACTAAATAAACACCGGCTAAAGAGAAAAAGACAATTAAAGGAATTAACAACTGTTGTGGTATTGTTAATAAGCGAGCTAAATAAGGAATTAACGGTAAATTGAGTATTAATAATACGATATTACCCAGATACATTGAGACAATGACCGACCAAAAGACTTCTGGGTTATCTAGGAACAGTCGCGGCCCTGGTTGAATGCCATAGGAAATTAATGCACCTAGCATAATAGCGGTCGTTCCTGAACCTGGTATACCCAGGGTGAGAAGGGGAACGAATGAGCCGGTTGATGCTGCATTATTAGCGGCCTCAGGTGCAGCCAGTCCTTTAATACTGCCTTTGCCAAATTCTTCTCTGGCTGTTTTTTTAGCCAGATTACGTTCGGTACCATAAGCCATAAATGCAGCAATAGTAGCGCCAGCTCCTGGTAAAACTCCAATTAAAAACCCCAAAATAGATGATCTACCCACAACGGGAGCAACAGACTTAACTTCTTGTTTTGTCAGCGCCATATCTTTTAAAGTTGGCTTTTTAGTCAAGACAGATTGGTTTGCTAGGGGATTTTTTTTGTATTGCTGGGCTGCAATTAACGCCTCTGCTAGAGCAAAAGTTGCCATCGCTAACAATAAGAAGCTTAAACCATCAATCAAATCAAGACGGCCAAAGGTAAAGCGCTGAATACCAGAAGACTGATCAGTACCAATGGTTGATAGCATTAATCCAAGTACCACCATCATACAAGATTTTAAAAACTGTCCTTTGCCTGCAAAAGCGGCGATAGCTGTCAGGCCAACCACCATTAAGGCGAAATAGTCACTGGATTGAAAGCTCAAAGATACAGAAGCAAGCATGGGTGCTGCTACCAGCAAAATGAGGGCAGCTAAAGTGCCACCAATAAATGAAGAGTAGGCTGCCAATGCTAAGGCTTTACCTGCCTGGCCCTTTTGGGCTAAAGGATAACCGTCAAAAGCAGTAACAACAGTAGCTGAACAGCCAGGAGCATTGATCAAAATTGAAGAAGTAGAGCCTCCAAAAATTGCACCGTAATAAACCCCTGCCATTAAAATGATACCGCTTGCTGGATCTACGCCATAGGTTATTGGAATCATCAGCGCAATCGCGGAAATAGGCCCTAGGCCAGGTAACATACCAATCAGTGTGCCGACGAAGCAGCCAACAATAACCATCAAGATATTGGTTAGACTGGTTGCGGTACTAAACCCTAATACAATGCCATCCCACATTGATTTATCCCCCTAATCCATCAAACAACCGACCAGATGCTAGGTATACATCTAGTGCTTGGGTGAGAAACAGCCAAAAAGCAATAACAACAGGTATAGAAGCAAGTGATAAAACTTTGAGTCGTTTTTCTCCAAGGATGCGATAGCCGGTAATTAAAAATAAAATAGTGGCTAAAATAAAACCAATCCAGTCCACTATAAGACCATAAACGGCCATTGCTAGTAGTAAAGCAAGAGTCGTATACCAGTTAAATGGCTGAGTGTGTTTCTTATCGTTATTTTGAGCAGGGACAACAAGTAAGCAAAAAGCAACAATACAGCCTAGTACACTAAGAATATAAGGGAAGGTTTTTGCTGTCACTGGCTCAAACTCTGAGCCAGGATAGTCTGGAATCAAAGTGGTACAATAACCATAGCCCAGCGACAATGCTAAAAATACCATTCCGCCAATTCGATCGGTGGTGAGCATGGGGGATTCCTACATGTTATTATTATGAGAAGCTATACGGCTCTGGTTGATTGAGTGGTATAGCTTCTGAAAATTAACTTATTTTTTTAGAAAACCAAGTGTTTGCATGAGGGTGCGCATGGTTTTTTCTTGGTCATTAAGAAATGCAATAAAGTCATCATTGGCTTTATAGTTATCAATCCAGCCATAGCGATCACGGGTTTTATTCCAAGCAGGGGTTTGCTGCATATCTGCAAGTAATTTTGCCAGTGCTTCTGCTTTGTTTTTGGCAATATTAGGCGCTGCGAAAAAACCACGCCAGTTAGCAAATACAGTTGGATTGCCCATTTCTTTTAGGGTGGGAACATCGGGTGCTGCTTTCAAGCGCTCTGGTGCAGTAATCGCTAATATTCTCACTTGGCCTGATTTCGCTAGTTCCAATGCTTCACCAAAACCTGTAGAAAGAACTTGGGTTTCCCCAGAGAGTAATGACGCCATGGCCTTGGCTCCAGCATCATAAGGTACATAACGCAGTTGACGTGGGTTTAGTCCCTCATTTTGGACTGCCGCCGCTGCAATTAAATGGTCCATGCTACCACGGGTAGAACCACCAGCGAATTTCACTTTAGCAGGTGATTTTTGGTATTCTGAAATTAGGTGTTTCCAGTCCTTGTAAGGGGCATCATTTTTAACGATAAATGCACCATAGTCGGCAATAGTGGCTGCAATAGGGGTTAAATCTCTAAATGTTTGGGGAAATACGCCAGCCAATGAGCGAATCACAATAGGCGTAGAATTAACCATTAATGTGTTTTGCTGTTTTCTGGCTGTTTCTATTAGATAAGCAATGGCTTTGCCGCCGCCTCCACCTGAAAGGTTTTGATAGGACACTTTATTGATTAAACCGGCTTCTTTAAGCGTTGTGCCTGTGGCTCGGGCTGTTGAGTCCCAACCACCGCCAGCACCACCTGGAACAAGAAAGTGAACATCGGTTATTTTTTCCGCATAACTATTAACGCTTAAAGCCAGCGCTACAGCACAGAGAGAAGCTTTGAGTTGGTTAAAGCGACAGCGGAAAGATTGAGAAATAATTGGCATAGTGACTCCTTGCGTTTAATATTTATTTTTCAGCACTACAGTTGACACATTACCAACCAATGAGTAAATGAAAAGGTTATGTGCTTAAAGAGTGTTTTGTTCATAAAGTTCATAGGGCTCATAAAAAGCCAAGTTAGTTGACTAGGGCGTTAAATTAAGAGGGGTGGATACTATCAGAGGATGCATAACAATTTGAACGTTTATATTAAAATGTTACTTTGAGTCGTATAATGATTTAGGATACGCTGTTGTGCAAAATTTAATCTTTTATTTGTACGTCAGGTGTAGAGTGTGAATTAGAGAGCTAGATTTTTGACTTTATATACCTAATGCAAAAGGTATAGCTAAAATAAAAGGTGTAACCTTGTTGAGAAAGCGAGAGACTAATAATGAAGAAGATGTTTGTTGTACTGCTTCTGTTGTTTATTCAACCAGCATTAAGTTTTGCGAATATTAAAGTTTTGCGGGCCGATTTTCGTGAACGACCACCACTGATGTTTTTAGAAAATAGTCAATTGGCTGGTCCTATGGTGGATATACTTGAGTTGCTGGCTAAGCAGCTAAATTATCGACTAGTATGGCGCAAAGTCCCTTTTCAAAAAAGTATGACTGATGCCCGTAGAGGTCTGATTGATATTATTCCAAGGGTATCTTATTCCAAAGAAAGAGAGTCGATTGTTCACTTTTTAAAGCCTCTTGGATACCGGCAAAAAGATACACTTTTTA
The DNA here is from genome assembly GCF_026309355.1 of Spartinivicinus marinus. Taxonomy (NCBI): domain Bacteria; kingdom Pseudomonadati; phylum Pseudomonadota; class Gammaproteobacteria; order Oceanospirillales; family Zooshikellaceae; genus Spartinivicinus; species Spartinivicinus marinus. The sequence continues at coordinate 6,428,728 of NZ_JAPJZK010000001.1, read as the reverse complement.
TCGTTTTGCAAGATAGCCCAATAATGGTGAGCCAGCTTGAAACCTTAAAACGATTTAAATTGGGTGTTAAACTTGAAACATCCTATTTTGAAGCCTTAGATCAGTCAGCAGAAATCAGTAAAACGGCCTACCGTAGTTTTTCGGCGATGGTAGCCGGTTTAGCAAGTAAGGAAGTAAATATTATTGCTGTTTTAGAACAAGATAAAGATCAAATTGAACAACCTATAAACGAGTTAAGTTTACCTTATCGTTATTTAGATTATAAACATGAAAGCAAAATTCCAAATTATTTTGCAATTGCCAAGCGCTCTCCACATTATGTGGATAGGGATAAATTTGATTCAGCATTAAAGTTATTGATTAAGTCAGGAGAAGTTAAGCGAATATTTGATGAATACAAAGCACCCATCGTATTTTAGGTGTCAGTTTGGTCTGAACGAGTTGATGGTGCTTTAGCTAACTCTCCTGCGATAAGCCATAGTAGTTTGGCCAGTTGAGCACTGTTCAGCTCATTAGACTTTGTATTAGCAGGGGAAAAGTCCTGACTAGAAGCCGGAGAGTGATTATTTATGATATCAGCATGTAGAGAGGGATGGGGAGGGCGTATGTTCATTGCTTTGGCTCTTAGCTGCTGGTCTGCTAGTGTTGTTATTGATAGTTCAAAGTAGCACGAATCCTAATTCGTAATTATTAACTCATTTAACTGTGTGGCTTTGTTACAATCATAACGGTATTACTAGTCACTAAAAATAATAACTTGTTTGATTGAACTCACATTTTATTGGTTAGGATCACTAAAAGTGGTGGGGCAGTGCGAAGCTGGTCACAGGATTGATTGAGACAGAAAAAATTTGCAAGGTGCGTGGACTATTCCACTCACCTTACATCTATACTCTGCGCGAATGATTTTTATACCTAAAAATGATCCATGATAGGTATACCCTTCATGAATGATTTCTAGGTTTTGTTATCTTAACTCCTCGCCCCAATCACCTATTATTTATAGACTCATGGGGCCTCGTCATTCGATGGCCGCACCTAAAAACCAATTCGTATTGGGTATATATTAGGTTAAACCCTAAGCGTATGATTAAAGTTAACGTGCAGAATCTACGCAATGACCCAGCACTTCGTTATATTCGGTGCTACCTGGACAGTTACAGACACTTGGATTACCGAAGCGATTGATGTCGCGGGTACAAGCAGCAACAGAAGATGCTTTAATTGAGCAAGCGCTTCTAATTCCTCTTTTATCTACCCCAGCTACAGTAGCACTTTCTTTATCTGTAATGATGCAATAGCCAACAGCTGCATCATACTTATACCCATCAGGGCAACTACAGATACTTGAATTACCACACTGGTTGTAATCCATTGTACAGATACCATTTGGCTTGACGACAGCAGCTACATTTTCTTGTGCAGTAGCTGGCGTCATCTGTAACAATAGTTGTAATGCAATAAAGCAAGTGCCAATAGCTTTAACAATAGTTGATATTTTAGCCATACTTTTCTCCTTGAGTGAATGTTGGCTTAGGAACGCACTGATTTTCTTGAGAAGAAAATGCCTAATACTTGGCTGGCATGGTTACATTTTTCACTAAAGATAAACGACAATATTATCTTTAGTGAAAAAACTATATTTATTTGGGAGTTAACCCTTTATTGTGAGTTTATACCGCTTAATTTATATACCTATAAATGATTCATAATAGATATATAAATGAGTTGTTTATGGTAGTATTGGAAATATTTGATCTATCACATAGCTTGTTTCTTCATCTGCAATGCGAGGATCATCATCAATATAAACACTTGTTGGGTTGCCGTGACGTGAATTAAATTCAACATTAATCTTATGAGCATTTTTATTGGCTTTTACTAGGTCAACAAAAAGTCCATCAATGGTACTAAACATACTCATAAAGGATTCAGGCACTTCTTGGTTAGTATCTGTATAGGTGACTTTTTTAACTTTATTATCTCTTACATCAACCGTAAATGACTTACCTGCTTCTGCACAGAAGCAAAAATAGCGGTAAATATAAGTATAATCGTTGTAATTGTTCTTATACCATTTAGCTAAGTAAGTAGCGACTTCTGGCTTAAAGTCTTTAGTGAAGTCTTCACTCCAGGGATCAATGGAATTAGCTGAAACGGAAGCAGATAACGCCGTTGTTAGTGCAAGTGCCAACATTTTTTTTAGTGCCATAATTGAACCTCCTATGTTCAACTCCTGATTGAGTTGCACGAAGTTGTTATAATAATAGTCAATACATTTGTATAGCTATTTGATATTCATCGCGGCACTTTATAAAGTATCTTGACAAAATTTACAATATTAAATTTTCTATTGTTCGTGTTTTTAGAAGCAAATGTCGTATGGTTGACATAAAGCAATAAATATAAAAGATGAACATGAATTTTTAAAATAAAGTAAGTGATAACTTAAGTATGTTTTAAGCTGTTGCTAATGATCGATGGCGTTATATTCTTTGCGAGCTATTTATATAATTAGCTTTCTGAAATTTATCTTTGGCCAACTAACACTGCTCCAGTTTGATCCACGCAAATTGGTTTTATGATTGTCACCCCGTCCACTATTATTTACAGGGTTATGGGTACCGAAAGAGCTATGGATAGCTACTTAAATTGCTAAAAATATGCTACACACAAGCACTGATCATTTGGGGGGGGCACCTATAAAAGCTTCTCCATTGGGTATATATTTAAGAAACTTATAGCGAGATATAAGTACTTACTTTTTTGATAACGTGCTGTTTTGTCGTAATCACTGCTTGTAACTATCCATTATTTTAAAAGTTAGTCATTCAGTATTACACTCAGTAGCATTTGCTACACAGAGTTTTGGGGTTCTGCTATGGATGACTTTTGGTTACAGGTAGATGAGTGCAAAAAACTCAAAGCTCAAGGATTGACACAAAAGCAAATTGCCAGCCAGCTAGGGGTGTCCAGGTCGGAAATATCTCATTGGTCAAGATTTGCTACATTAAATCCGATGGTAAAAGCACTGCTTAAAGTCCATCGATTTAAATCTTCTTATATCAGGCATATTGTGACTTTAAAAGAGCCACAAATGCAGATGCAACTGATTCGCCTCGCTGCTCAAAATCATTGGTCAGTGAGAAAACTGGAAATAGAAGTTAAGCACTTAAAGGAAAAAAAGGATGGCTTATTCAGCGTTATTGATAAATCGTATCAAGATATTGGTAAAGCCGTTAATCAAAAGACTGGGTTGATGGTAGTGGTAAAGGAGCGTCCTGGCCATAAGGAGGAAGGACTAGTGGCAATTGTTTTCAAAAGCAAAGTTGAATTAGCTAGTATTTTAGAAAAACTAGCATACCATTAAAAGAACAATATTAAAGGGTAAGCTTTAAGAATAAGTTTTGTTTAGTTAATGCCTGAGAGACTTTAAATACTTATCAAATATTTTTTTGGATACCCCTTGATGCTGTAAAATTAAAATAGCTTGGTTAAGCTCTGTGAGTATTTTATGAGCACGTGGAGATGTTTTTGCAATATGGATATGGTAGTCAATGTTATCAACATTGACTAATGGGGCACTGGCAATATTACTAGGTAAGGTGTATTTACCTAACAGTACAGCGCCATATATAGGTTCAAGACTATTTTCAAAAATATCACAACGGTTATTCGCAATCATTGTGAGTACAGAAAAAATATTATTAGCGCCGGTATTAATGGTTTTGTTCTTATTAAGCCCATATTTTGTGTATAAGTATTCGTAATTGTAACCTAGTACTCCACAGAGTTTGAAGTTATTAAGGTCAGATGGCTGATTAATGACAGGGCCATCGGGGAACTTATCTTTTGAATAAAATATTCCACTGTGTAACTGATAGATTGAAGTTGTTGCATAGTACTTTTTCGCACGTTCCATGCTAAAGCTTGCATTGGTGAGTGCTTCAAAGTTACCTCGTTTTCCAAAATGATTTACTTCATCAAGGCAGCGCTGCCAAGGAAGTAGGTGCAAACTATAAGAGAAACTGGTTAGCTTGAACGCTGCATCAATCAGCTCAACAGAGGCTCCAGTGAGTTTACTTTTGTCTGGTTTACCATTAACTCTTTGGTAGTAAATAAAAGGAGGCCATTCCCCATCATCATCACAGATTTTGACAGTTTCATTTGCATAAAGATTGTGGCAAAAGATAATCGGCAGTATATGACAAATGGTAAAAAGTTTAGTCGCTTGGCAGAACCGTTGGGGAGTCGTGGAGGACAATGGCAGACATTTCCTTCAGAGGTTGGGCATTTATAAAATTATAGGCCAAGATTATTCTGGTGAAATAAGGAATCAGATAAGTAATAGGTAATGATATGAAACAAAGTGAGCTAACCCAGTTCCGCAATATAGGAAAAACAGTTGCCAAACGGCTAGCCAGTATCAATATTAAGACCTTTGACGATTTAGCAAAAGTGGGCTCAGCCACTGCTTACCAAATGTTATCTGCAGATACTGGACAGCGTTTGCCGGTCTGCTATTACTTGTACTCTCTAGAAGGTGCTTTGCAAGACCGGCATTGGGATGATTTTTCGGAAGAAGAAAAATATCAGTTACGAGTAGCTGCAGGGGTAGTAAGCTAACCTTATTTTTATGACGATTTTGTTACCAGTTGATAATGTGTTTGTGAGCTGGGGCTGACCAGATAATATATTAACCCTCCGGTTAGTGAGCCAGTAAACCAGCCATAGTCGTAAAACCAAGGTATGACATTGTACATGATGGCAACAAACGTGATGAGCGTGGGTATTATCAAGGCAATAAAGCCTGCTTTGTTAAATCGAGGATAATGACCATCCGTGGTATACAGTGAGCGAATATCGAGCCGTTGTTGCTTAATGATAAAATAGTCAACGATCATAATACCGGCGATTGGGCCTAATAAACAGGAGTAACCAATCAGCCAATTGGAATATAGGCTTTCTACACTTACTGTTGAGGCAATCAAGCCCAGCTTTTTTAATAACTCCCAGCTCATTAGAACTACCCCAATCAACCCCGTTAGTAGTACGCCTGTGGTTTGGTTGATATATTTGGGGGCAATATTTTGAATATCATTGGTGGGAGAAACCACATTAGCGGCTGTATTGGTAGAAAGTGTTGCAATAATTAAAATGCTCATAGAAACTGCAACAATCAGAGGGTTTTCTATTTTTCCAATTAAATGGATCGGATCTGCAATGGTTTCTCCGACCAGTGTGGGAGACGCAGCTGTCATGACAACACCCAGTGCAGCAAAGAAAAACATTGTCAATGGCAGCCCTATGATTTGGCCGGTAATTTGTGCTTTTTGGCTTTGGGCATAACGGCTAAAATCAGGAATATTTAACGATAGGGTAGCCCAAAAGCCAACCATCGCGGTTAACCCTGCAAAAAAGTAGTGCCAAACACTATCTGTTGCTGGACGTTTAGCAGGCTCTTCGAGTAATTGTTCCATTGAGATGTGGGGCATTGCCCAAGCCATTAACCCGATACCTACGAGTAATAACAGTGGTGCTGAAAGGGTTTCTAGCCACTTAATGGCGTTGGCACCTTTAATCACAACAATTAGGTTTAATATTAAAAAAATAAAGAAGCCAATGACTTCTCCTACTGATGCCAAACTTGCCCAGCCGTCAAAAAAAGTAGATAGCAGGATATGGATAGCTAGCCCCCCAAATAAAGTTTGAATTCCAAACCAGCCGCAGGCAACCAGCGCGCGAATTAAACAAGGTATATTAGAACCGACTATGCCAAATGAAGAGCGTAATACGACAGGAAATGGAATGCCATACTGAGTGCCAGGGCAAGCATTTAGCGTTAATGGAATAAGAATGACAATATTGGCGAGCAATATAGTTATTAATGCCTCGCCTACGCTTAAACCAAAGTAACTTGTGAGAACGCCACCTAGCATATAGGTGGGTACACAAATGGCCATGCCTACCCAAAGCGCAGCAATATGCCACTTTGTCCAGGTACGTTGGCAAGGCAAGGTAGGAGCAATATCAGGATTGTAGTAAGCGCTGTCATGTAAAGCCAAATGTTCTATGGTTGAAGTTGATTGGGAGTGGTTCGGTGACAAGTGAGAAGTGGCTGTCATGTCCGTTAGTCTCTATTTATGCTTGTTATTTTTCAGTGCATGAAGCGGTTAAGCTTACCCGGCATTATACTTAGATATCAACAAGGATGCATGGGATAGAACACGATGAAAAAACGACTTAAATATCTGACATCCGTTGTACTCATTTTGTCGGGAGTAATGATGACAGTGATTTCAGCAGTAATGAACAGCTATCTGGTAACAGAGAATAATGACAAAATTAAATCGCTTCACGACCAAGCTGAGTCAATAGAGCAAACTATTATGCAACTTTGGCAGGATTACCAGTTGTTTGAGCTGAAAAAAGATACGGCAATTTTATTAGTTGCTCAGGAAACCCCACAAAAGTATCTTATTAACTTTATTTCAGATGTGTTAAACACTATTAATGTTGCTATTCCCCCTAAAATTGAAGACAATAGTGAACAATTATATACTTTGTTTTTAAAGGGTGTTGCTCAGTATAAGCAACATACTACTGATCAAATTAATAGGATTTATGGTGAAAAACTAGACTTTTTAACTCAGGCTAGAGAACTAGAACAGAAAAATAATGATTTGAGTAATATTGCGTTATTTTTTCAAATAATGGGGTTGATTTTGGTGCTGTCAAAGCATTTTTTTGATTAGCGTTACTTTGAGTTTTGATATAAAAGTCGAATGATAAACTCAGCCATTTCAGATAGTTTGACAACAGCACTAACCGCCTTTCTTGATAAGGCAGCCTCTGGCATACCATATACGATAGCGCTGGGTTGATCTTGAATTATAGTATAACCATTTGCTTGGTGAATGGCCTCCATTCCAATAGCACCATCGTCTCCCATGCCTGTTAATAAGATGGCAATAGCATGTTGACCACAACAGACCGCAATAGAGTTGAACAGGTAGTTCACAGAAGGTCTGATCCCCTTAACTGGAGGGGCATCAATAAGTTGACAATATAAACGATTATTTTTTTTAATGACGGTCAAATGGCAATGGTCAGGTGCAAAATAAATATAACCTGGCTCAATTTTTTCACCATCTACAGCCTTTAATACAGAGAGTGCTGTGTAGCAATTTAACCATTCAATTAAACCATCGACAAAACCAGGAGAGATATGTTGAGTAATGAGGATAGGTAATTGAAAGTTCACAGGTAGCTTTTTTAACAGCTGAATAAGTGCAATTGGCCCTCCAGTAGAGCATCCAATGGCAATAAGTTCATAATGTTCAACTTTTAATGTTGCTAATTCCACTGGTTGGTAATGTGGACTGTTTATGAGTGACTTTAAATGCAAGTGGTGATGAATAACTTTTACTTCAGCCATTGCATGTAACGTATCTAGTAATTCCCGATTAATGGATTGATAAGCATTATTAGATGATAGCTGCGGCTTTTCGATAACGGATAAAGCACCAGCTTCTAAAGCTTTAAACGTTATTTGTAAATCTGAAGTGTTAACACTAGCACTCACAACGACGATAGGTGTCGGCTGTTCAGCCATGATAAGACGAGTCGCCTCAAACCCATTCATCACTGGCATACGAATATCCATAGTAATGATATCGGGTTTTAGTTGTTTTGCCAGAGCAACGGCTTCTTTGCCATTAAAAGCCTTGCCGACTACTTGGAAATCATTTGTGCTTTCTAAAATAGCTGTTAATAGCTCGACTATTACCTGAGAATCATCACAAATCAGTACCTTAATCATTGGTAAGGACTCTATTTATAAAAAAACATGATTATATGGCAAATGATTAGGCTGCTTGATATCCATAAGTTGTTAAAACCCTAGATACCGTTTCTAGTAATACTTTAGTTTCAAACTGGCCTTTAACGATATAAGCATCTGCACCAACAGCTAAGCCTCGACGTTGATCTTCCTCGTTGGCTAACGAGCTGACAATAATAACGGGTATAGAGGCATATTTCTCATTAGATTTAATCTTTTCAGTTAGCTGAAACCCATTCATTTCTGGCATCTCAACGTCGGCAACGATGAGATCAAATGACTCTTGCTGAACCAGTTTCCAGGCTTGCAAACCATCTACCGTTACACTGACTTTATAGCCTACACTTTCCAAGATATTTTGTTCTAATGTGCGTGTGGTAATGGAGTCATCGACAACTAAAATACGTGCTTGCTTTTTTTTCTCTTGAGTGATGGGCTTGGTAATGTGAGAAATGTGTATGATGGAATTTAAAGCCGAATCTACCAAATCAGCAGGGTTTAATACCATGACGATATTACCACTACCCATAAAGGCACCTCCAATGATATTTTTGACAGACATTAAAGGAGGTTGCAAGGGTTTAATAATAATTTCCCGTTCACCAATAACTTCATCTACCATGAGTGCGACCATGCTCCAACCTTTAGCGATAATGACAACTGAGTAATGATTGTCGTCTTGAGCTGTATTTTTTTCGGGTAAGTTTAAAATTGTTGTGAGTTTGCGTAAGGGAACCGCTTTATTTTCATATAAAATTGCAAGGCAAGCTTCTACTTGTATAATTTGGTGTTCGTCAATTTCTCTAACTCGCTCAACAGCCGTCGTGGGAATAGCAAAAATGGTTTCACTGGTTCGAATTAATAACCCATGCTCTGTAGCAAGAGTTACGGGTAAGTGTAATGTAAAACTTGTTCCTTTATTTTTTTCTGTTGAAACTAAAATATTGCCTTTTAAATTTTTTATGTTTTCCCGAACGATGTCAAGTCCAACACCACGACCAGAGATTTTTGTGATGGTTTCTTTGGTGGAAAATCCTGGACAGAAAATTAAGTCTATCACTTCATCATCGCTTAATTTTTCTAATGCTTTTTCAGAAATGATTTTATTTTTTAAAGCAACTTTAGCAATTTGAGGTACATTGAGCCCGGTGCCATCATCTTTAATGATAATAATGATTTCACTTCCATGGCTTTGGATGGTGACAGTTAATTGGCCTGCTTTAGATTTTCCTGTTTGTAGTCGATCAGCGGGTAGCTCTATACCATGATCAATAGCATTACGTAGTAAGTGGACTACAGGGTCATGAATACCTTCTAATACACTCCGATCAATTTCAATTTCATCCCCTGTTACAGATAAATTGATTTCTTTGCCAAGCTCTTTAGCGATATCTCGTACTGTTCTTGTTAAAGGCGTGAATAGGGTTGCAGCAGGAACTAACCGCATAATTCGTACATTACCTTGGAGTGCTGTTGAAAGGACACCTAATTGATTACTGGTAGAACGAAAATTTTTATATAAGGTTGATGTGATGTTATTAATCGTTGAAACAGTTTTATTACCATCGCAAAGTAATTGAGATATCTCCACGGGTAACTTCTCAGTGGCCATTCTACACCAAGCAGGCTGTGCTTTTTTCCAGATTGATAGAAAATCCCTTACGATTACTTGAAAATTGTTTAGTAATACAAGATTATTCTCCATTTCAATTTTAGTAACTTGTAATTCTTCAGATAATGCATCTATTTTTGTTAGTTTATCTAAGTTGATTTTTACAATTTCATTTTTTTTGAAAATAGGTGCTGTAGCACTACTCTTTGCCAAACTATTGGTTGGTTTTTCCGTAAGTTCTGGTGTTGGCTGGCGAGCGGTTGGTGGCTCCGCCGACAATGAGTTACCCGGCTCTTGTGTTGGTTGAACTGTATCCATTGCAGATTTTGTTGATAAAGCATCTGCTGATATTTTATGTTGAGCTAGCTGTTCAATAAGTGGTTTAACATTATCAGGGAAATCAATATTTTGCTGTTTTGCAGATAAAATGCTTTTCATTCCATCAAGCGATTTAAGGAATAAGTCAATTGTGTCAGATTGAGGCGGTTGTTTATTTTCTTTAAGCTGGCTAATGATTGATTCGATATGGTGAGCAATATCGGCTAATTCTTGTAGCTCTATACCCGTTGCAGCGCCTTTTATGTTATGCGCTGAGCGAAAAATAGTATTGTAATTATTATTCAGCTCTTCTTCGTTGCATGAATTTTGCTCGGTGAACAGCAGTTTATCTGTAATTATTTGGCATTGCTCTTCAAGTTCAACGGCAAAGGTGACAAGTAAACGTTGGATAAGGTCTTTATCTAGTGGCATAAAGCTACCTTAAAGCTTAAAAGCGCTTACATTTTGCCCGAGCTGTTCTGCCAGTTCCATTAACTTACTGGTAGCCTGTTTGGTTTGCTCTGTATCGCTGACAAACTGACTAGTGACTTCCTTTATTTCTCTCATTGCAATGGTGACTTGATCAATTCCTGCTACCTCTTGGCCAACAGCTGCAACGATTTGTTGGCTTGCCATTGTGGTTTCACGAATCACTTCGCCTAGCTTCTGCATGGTTTCTCCTGATTGAGCAACCAGTTCAACCCCTTGATCAACCCCTTTGCTTCCTTCTTCAGTGGCCATTACTGCTCGATCTGTTGCATGGCGAATATCTTGAAGGATTTTTTGTACTTGGGCTGTTGACTGTTGTGATTGCTCAGCAAGCTCTTTAACTTCAGAAGCAACTACGCCAAACCCTTTGCCTGATTCACCGGCTTTAGCTGCTTCAATTGATGCATTAAGCGCTAGCATTTTCAGTTGTTGTGCTAACCCGGTAACTGCTGCCGTAATATCACCAATTTGTTGGGTTTGTTCGCTAAGCGCTAAAATAGTATGCGCAATTCCTTCTACTCGCTCACGGATAGCATTCATACCTTCAACACAGCGTTTTACCGCTTCCAGACCTTGCTCGCTTTCCTCATGAGTGCGCTCTGCCATTTTTCCAAGCAGTTTTGCTTTTTCCAGCGTTTGACTAGAAGTTGCTTTTATTTCTTGCAGTGTTGCAGTGGTTTGAATAACGGCAGCAGCTTGCTCAGATGCACCTGAAGACTGGGAAGTAATGGCACCTTTGACTTGATTAAGAGTTTCAATAATTGCTTGACTAGCATCTTTGGTTTGACCTGCCATTGTAGCAAGTTTAGCTGTCATATTATTAAGGTTTTGCCCTAACAGAGCGACTTCATCATCGCCATTGATTGTAATGCGATCTTTTAAGTTTCCAGCAGCAACTTTGCCTATAAATGAGCCATATTTTTTAACATGGGTTTCTATATGTATTTTAGATTTGCTAAGATCAGCTATTAAATTATAGGTATAAGCATCCATCACGAGTTGTAAGTCAAGGCAGAATATTTTTCCTACCGCACTCATTGCCTGTTGGCGTAATTTAGATCGGAAGTGATACTTTTCTTCGATGATGTGATGAAAATGGTGAAGGTAAATTGGCATACTGCCGATGAACCAGCGGGGGGTAACGCCAATTTGACTATGTATGGAACCCATACGACAGCGGCTTTCAAAATAGCTAGCAGAATAGTTGCCTTGAAACATTTCAAGCAAATATTTGCGCATGGATTGTCTTAGCCGATCAATACTAGAGTCTGCATTAGTAATTATATTGTCCAGTTCAGGATAGCGTTGAAAGTTTTGATAGAAGTCATCAACAATTATCTCAAGTCGGTTTTTTACCTCTGGTAACATATCTAATAGTATATTTTCGTCTGCTTCTGAAAAGCTCATAAACTGCTTTCGAGCAAGCTGCTGCTTTGTATCTATTCCCATTTGTTCATTGAGAGACTGCACCCTCGTATCCATTACTACTACCTCAAAATAGTGATGATAATCTTATTGATTGACCTCTAAAGCTTTATCACTAAAGATAGCAGTAAGATCAATAATGGTGATAGTTCCTTTATAGATACCTTTAACATAGTCAATGTTGGTTACTCGTTCAGATGAAATAGGGGGAGCGAGCATATTAGGAGAGTACGTATTATTTTCTTCTATTTCACTGACCAGAATACCAGCAGTAATACTGCTTGCTGTAACAATGATTACTCGACTATCATCAGTTACCTCACTCGCTTCTATATTAAAAAAAATAGCTAGATTTAGCACGGCTAGTAAGCTGCCTCGCCAGTTAATGACGCCTGCGATGTGAGAGGGCACGCAAGGTACCTTTGATATGTTATTGGCATAAGTGATTTCCTCTAAATAATGATATGGAATTCCATACTGCTCGCTTTGGCCAAGTTTAAATCGGATATACTCTTCTTGATTAGTGCTTTTTAAGGCGAGTTCAGTTTTTGTTTCAGCAAGTTCAGTTGCTCTTTTGTTGAGAATACTCTTTTGCTTATCATCAACAGGTAATAATTCATTGGCACTGATATAAGGTTGTTGTGGGGGAGAAGAGGGGGAAGGACTATCACTATTATTAGTGTTTTTAGACATAACTACTTTTTTCATGCTGACTTTCAATGAATAACACTTATACTGCTTCTAATAGTCATTATAGCGGTAGGAATCATGTTATATTGATAAAATGATGCTTATCTAATTAAGGCTAGGCAATGGTTGAAGGAGATTCAACAAATTTAAGCTAGATATTTCTTCAATTCATTGAGTTCTGGCATGTAGGTTGATGGAGTCCATGCGAGCCATTCAATTAACTTTTAGCTACCTTATCAAGTGACTGATACATACTAATTTCTTCTTTGATAGTATGCGCAAGATGCTCGTAGGTTTCATCTACGGTATTATGGACGATATAATGCGCATTTTGCTGATTCACCAAGTTAGCTGCACATTCTAATATTTCAATGCCTTGCTTTATCTTCCCTAACCGAATTTGTAGTAGGCCGTAGTGGTAATAGGCTTCTAAAAATTTACTATCGATATAAATAGCTTTTTTAAGGTAGTCAACAGCATGTTGATACTCACCTTGTTCAATTAATATCAAGCTATAAATTAAATAGCCATGTTTATCAAGAGGTTTAGATTTTATATAAACTAAACATAAATTGCTGGCTTCATCAAGTTTACCAATATTTGCTAAAGCCTTTGCTTTATACTGTATTGCAACCGGGTACAGTGAGGAATTATTAAGTAATTGATCACATAGTTTTGAAGCTTCAACCCAATGCCCGGATGTCATCATGGTTTGAATTGTTACCAGCAACGTCTGATTATTATTTTCTTGTTGAGTCGAAGGTGGTTCTTTAGTGGTGGATTCTGAAGGGTAGTTGCTAGCGGAGCTGGGAAAGGCGTCATTGATGAAATCTTGTGTTAAGTCAGGCTGCTTTATTTTGACAAAAAACTCTCTATTTAAAAACTGGTATTTTGTTAACCACGGAGAGTGGTAATTAATTAGGTCAGACGCACTAAATATTAGTATGCCATTAAGTTTTAGGCAGTTTATAAATTTTTCAATTATTTTTGGCTTAGCCAGTTTGCTTAAGTAAATAAAGACATTTCGACACAGAATTAAATCTAGATTATTGGTTTCACTCCATATATTGGGGAACTGATCCTGAGATAAGTTTATAAAACTAAACTTGACTAAACTCCTTAGTTGGTCATTTATTTGATAAATTTTTTCGGTAGATAATGTATTTACATGAAAGAATTGATTGATGATAGCTTCTGGTGTAGAACGCATGGACCAAGCATTGTACTGTCCTTTAATAGCATCACTTAAATTAGTTTGATTGATATCTGTGGCTAGTAGATGAATATTCCAACTCTCTATATCCGGTAACAGTTTATGTAAAATAATAGCGATGCTGTATATTTCTTGTCCTTTAGCGCACCCCGCGCTCCAGATACGTAAACTTAGCTGCTGGCTTTCTCTATGTTGCCGAATGATACGAGGTAATAATTCTTCTTCTAATAACTGGTTTTGCTCAGTATCTCGAAAAAAGTAGCTCTCACTAATGGTAATCGCATTGATCAAGTGAGAAAGCTCAGGGGCGTCGTAATCGGCATTACTTAAGTCTAAGAGGTATTCAGTAGGGGATTGGTAGTTAAACTTTTCGCAAGCACTGCTTATAGCATCATGTAAATAAGGAATCTGATATGACTGTAAGTGAATACCGAACCTATTAGCAATAAAGTCAGTAACCGCCTGTTCTGTTAGATCTGTAATTTTCATAGTGAATATGAGGTTGTTAGAGAATAATGATATTACCTTATAAAATATGGCTATTTACATCTCAGTAATACCCTTATTTGTGAGTTACTTATTGATATTTAAATTGTTTCACAGCTTTGTGCTAAGTATTTGACATCCAGTATAAATGAAATGGTTTTATTAAAATTTACGGTGCCAATAAAGGGAGAATGTTTGCTTTCGATATACTGTAAGTTTTCTGAACCAAGAATATCAATATCCATCACCTGTCCAACGGCTATACCAAATAAATGTTTATTATAACGGCAAATAATAATGGTTGTTTCAATACTATAGGGTTTCGGTGTACCAAGTTGTAAATACATACAAGGATCAATAATTGGAATAGCCTGTCCATGTAGGTTTAACATTCCTACCATGTAAGAAGGGGCTTTTGGGGTTTTAAATAAGTCAGCTAAAGTAATAATGCGTTTAATATGATCAACAGGTAAACAACACTGTACATCTGCAACCATAAAATGAAGAACATATCTACCTTCAACGAGGGTTGCTAATGTTTTTTGTTCTGGTGCAGCAGGTTGGTGAGTAGTAATCATAATAATCGGCTTATGAGGAATTGATGATCTTTTGATACCAACTAGAAATACCTAGTTTCATTACCTTTTCTGTTAATTCGCAACTTTTTGATAAAGTAATTGACTCTTTGGGCATTTGAAATAATTTTGGTTCTGCTTTTAATAGAGCAATGAACTCTTTTACTAATTTGGCATCTCTTAATCCTTTTTTGGACTCCTCTTTTAAAATCTTAATAGTGGTTTCTTCTGAGAAAGCTTCCTTATACGGACGTTTGGAGCTAAGTGCATCATAAATATCCACTACTTGAAATATACGTGCTAATAATGGAATGTTTTTACCTGATAAGCCTTCTGGATAACCTGATCCATCCCAAGCTTCATGGTGGTATTTAATAATGTCGACGGTATCTTGAAGTGCTTTAAAAGGTTTGCAGAGTTGTTCACCAATGATGACATGTTGTTTCATGATTTCCCATTCACTCTCATTGAGTTGGGAAGATTTTAATAAAATATGGTCAGGTATTCCCAATTTCCCAATATCATGAAGAATGCTGCCTCGACATAACGCATCGATTTGCTGATAGGTAAGCTTTAAGTTTTGAGCAAAGACTAATGATAAGTGTGCTAAGCGATCATAAGGACCATTTTGGTGGGCATCTTTTGCCTCTATAATACGGGCTAAGGTAAAAAAAGCCGTTTCAATATCATCTAAACGATCAATAATGCGTTTATGTCTGACCGCTGCATTAACGCGGGAGACTAGTTCAGCCGGGAAATACGGCTTTTGTACATAGTCAGTTGCTCCTGCAGACATACCGCGAATGACATCATCAGGGCTTTCTAGGCTAGTTACCATAATGATGGGTAATAATGCAAAATCAGCTTCTTGGCGTAATATTTTGCAAACATCCAAACCATCAATATCTGGCATTAGGACGTCAAGTAAAACCACATCATAGTGATTGTTTTTAATTTTTTCTAATGCTTCTTGGCCATTTTCTGCTTCGTCAATTTGGTAAGCTGCACTGCATAAGGCAGTTTTAGCAAGCTCCCGATTGGTTGCCATATCATCAACGATTAATACCTTGGCAGAGGTGATAAATTCTCCATGCATAGGATATAACAGCTTTCGTTTGGAGGGTTTATAGATAAATATTTACCTATAATTATGTATGAAAACTAGGTAACGGCCTGATATTTGTCAATAGTAAAAATTGTGAAGAGCGTGTTTGAAGACAGGTATGAAGAACAGAGGACTTTATAAATGCCCAAAGAGGCATTTATAAAAAACACTCAAAAAGGAGTATTATAGGGTCCTTTATATCGCGTTAATGACTAAATCGCTATTTGCTAAACAACTACAAGCTAGTACTACATTATCAGTTTTTTCTTCCTCTGATAAAGGTGTGTCAGCTAGCCGTTGATAATGGCCAGATACCACTTTCACTTTGCACTGTCCACAAATACCCGCTCGGCACATATAAGGAATGGCAACTCCGGCCTGTTCCGCTTGTTGTAGAAGAGGCGTTTGATTATCGCCTTTGACCATTATGTCCCACGAGTCAAAGAGTATTGATACGGATTTTTTTGGAGTAGCAACTTCTTGGGTTTGTTGTGGAGTAAAGAAGCGTTCTTCATAATAATCTGTTAAACCGTGACCTAATTGTTGGCTAAGGGTTTTACAGTGCTCCATAAAGCTGGCAGAACCACAAACAAAAATAGCGCGTTCAGCTAAATCAGGTATACATTGTTGTAGCATGGCTTGATTGAGTCGGCCTTGATAACCTGGCCATGCAGGTATTTGAGTTGGTTGAGTCAATGTTATGTGAAGAGTAAAACAAGGGTTTTGTTCGGCCAGTAGTAGCAACTCATGATAAGCAATGATATCAGCTTGACTTCTTGCAGAGTAAATTAACACCACATCAACGTTTTCCAGGCGATCGGTTAACCAGCGAAGAATGGATAACATAGGGGTAATACCACACCCGGCAGCTAATAATAACAGCTTGTTATTATTGGTGCGTTGAAGATGGAAATCGCCACTGGGTAACTGAGCGGTGATTTGATCTCCTTCCATTAAATGGTTATGAAGCCAATTAGATACTACTCCATTTTCTTCGCGTTTAACTGTAATAGCGAAGTGCTCTGGCCTGCTAGGTGAAGAAGACAAAGTATACGTGCGGGTAATCGCTTGGCCATTTATAGTAGGTTGTATAGCCAAATATTGACCAGGCAAGTAGCTGGGTAAGCGCTCTGTACTAGTAAATAAAAATGTTTTAGTGGTAGGTGTTTCTTCAATAACACGCTGACAGGTTAATTGTATGTCAGTTGTGGAGTGGTTACCTTGCTGGGTGGTTTGGGTGGGTTTTCGCTTGATTGGCGCATTGTCAATATAAACCGCAGGTGCTTTGGTTTTTATCACCTCAACAGAATCACCTATAACTATTATACCTTCGTTTAATGCAACCAGGTTTTGTCCAAAGAAGATATTATGACTTTCATCGCTGCGATAATTAGCCAATGTAGTAACAGGTTCTTTCAGTGGGCTTTTGGTAGCATTACTTGGGTTAACAGTTGTAAAAATACAGCGAGCACAAGGAGAAACTACATCAAAACGTACTTCACCAATTTTGATCTGCTGCCAGCTGTCTTCAGTAAATGCCTTGGTACCATTGACTACAATATTTGGCCGAAATTGGGCCATTTCAATAGGTTCAGCGGTTCGACAGTTTAAGTCAATTAATGATGCTTCTGAAATGAGCAGTAGAGGATAGCCATCAGCGAAGCTAACTTGGTCATTAGGGCGTTTTTTTACTGGGCGTTGTGAACGATCACCATAAAAATATAAATGGCAAGGCTTACCTAAAAACTCACTAAACCATAGGTCATACTCTTGGTAACAGTATTGGGCCTGAATGGTGTCTTTCCAGATAGTAATCGGCTCGTATTGGCTGGTAAATTGAGAATAGTTAATGGTTAAGGTTGGCATGCCAGGGGCTGAAATTTGCATGCCTACAGGAATAATGGCTGATTTAATCAAGGTCAGTTGAGGGTATTGGCGTCCAGTTATAAACAGCCCATTGTCATCTACCAAAACAAACCGCCGGTCAAAGACTAGTCCTTCGCGATTAGCCATTGCTTGGCTGACGGAAAGGCCTGCGGTTGATTTGATGGGGTAAACGGTGATTGCAGATAAACGGGCAGTTTGAGACATGAAACATCACTCTAGCATAGTCAAGAAGTTTACCTTAATCGATTCCCCTAGGTTAGGCAAACACCTCAAATAGTAAGCTAATGATGGCAATACAGCATAAGCAGAGAGTGAATTGGCGAATTTGCGCTTTACTAATAAAGTGAAGTATTCGATAAGCAAGCCAGTTGCCTAATAAAGTCGCCGGGACCAATGGCAGACCAAGTTGTAAGTGTTGCCAATTAAATCTGCCCATTATTACCAGGATAATTAATGAAGTAATACAGCTATAAAGAAAAAAACCTGCTAGGTTGGCTCGAATAAAGCTGGTGCTTTCATTTTGCACAATCAACGCCATTGGTGGCCCTCCAATGGAGGTGCTGGTACCGGTTAAACCGGAGGCAAACCCTGCAATAAACAGCGCTCTAGGGGTGGCTTGAAAAGACCAGTTTGCAAGACTAGTCAGCAAGGCAAAAGCGATCAGGATGGCCAGTGAAGCGGCAATTAAGGAGGGGGATAAGATGAGCAATATACCACCACCTGCGATACAGCCGGGGATACGGCCTAGCATGGCAGCGGTTAAGCCTTTCATTGAAATTGAGTGCCGGAAGTAATAAGTATTTGCTAAGCAATTAAATAGTGCTGCCAGGATAATGGGGCCAGGTACATAGTCAGGGTTTATCAAGAATAATAATGGCGCGGCGATTATAGCCATCCCAAAGCCTATTGCCGTTTGCACTGCTGAGCCGATCAAAATAATCACAAAGGCGAAAGTTGTCGTAAACCAATAGTCCATTGATCTATAACCTGTTACGGTATGAGAAGGCATGAGATAAGTAGTTTAAGCTGAATAGCCTATGGTTGGGTAGTCAATGTTGATATGAGTTGATGTTTGCTTAAGCTGTAGCTACAAGTGTTGCTTAAAAAAAACCGCTGTTGATGATAATTAAAAAGCTTTGATTATGTTAAAATTTTGGTAACAAGTGAAAAATTCAAGGCCAAGTGCTGAGGAAGTTATATGAATGCTGAAGTAAGGCTACGTATAAAAACCCTGCTCAATATGTTAGGCATGGGCGATGTTGAGCTACCAAATGAACCTGTAGTGAGCTTAAGTATAGATGACAAACTCACCATTAACATTGGTATGACAGATAATAGCCAAATTATTACCTTTTTTAGTAGTGTCGGTAAATTAGTGGATGGTGATTTTTTGCAAGCAAAACAGCTGCTGAGCAATAATTTATTCAATGCACAATTTCCTCCCATGCTGACGGCCATTGATGAAATGAGCAACGACATTATCCTATGGACTCAGCTTAATCTGGGAAGCACCGATGATGCTGAGCTTTTCCAAATGTTAGAAACCTATATTAATAAGGTGGAAGAACAGGTGCAGACAATAGAAATAGGTAGCAAACCACCAGTAGATCAAACTCAATCCTCCACAATGAGTACTACATTTGGTGTTAAAGTCTAAGGTTTTTTATTCGATTGAATGTACAAGCGCTACGTTATGAAGTGTTTGTACATTGTTATACCCTTCACGAATGATTTCTAGGTTTTGTTATATTCACTCCTCACCCCAATCATCTATTATTTATAGGCTCATGGGGTCTCGTCACTCGATGGCTTCACCTAAAAACCATTCGTATTGGGTATAATCGTTACTTGCTGTATTCCAACCTTTTGTTTGTAAGTGTAAAATTACTTACTATAAAATGCTTTGACTGCGGCACTTCTATTTATCATTATTGGAAAAACTACCGATCGGTTAGAATGGTATTAACCTTATTAATACGACATATATTAGTCAAAGCCTTTAAAAAAACGGACGTTCGGATTAAAATCTAGCCGCGTAAAATAGTCATAAGCATGTTGATATTCCCATTGCGAAAGGTTTTCGCTGGCTGCAAGTAACGGCCAGGTAGGCATTTATAAAAAATGATTCGCGAAGGATATAGCATGCTTTCATATACAGTTGTAATGAATAAGTTGGATTTATAGTTGTCTGATAGTAAACGTTTACAGATATGGGTGATTTTGGCGCAGCTTTTTGCAGAAGTAATACCATCAGAGCGTGTGTTGGAGAGTATTGCTAATGAACTACAAGCAACGCAAGTCGAGCGACAAATGCTATATACCATTTATCGTTATGAAGTCGCCCCTTGCTTTTGGCGAGAGCACTGGCTAGCTATGAATCAGCCACCCATTGGTTGGTATAGCCCAAGGCAAATTACCTATAGAGTGGGGATTCATGTAAAAAGCCTGTCTCCACGAAAAAAAAGGTGGATTGATATAAAGTGGAAATTACTGGGTAAATGGGTTCCGAATCATTGGCAACAGCTAGAAAAGTATTTAGCCTGAAGCTATATTCTTTGAGAAAAATTATTTGGCTTCTTCTATTTTTAATTAGCTAATAGTATGCTTAATATGTATTCCAGTAAATTATTGCTGGATTATGATTAAACTTTAAAAAAAGCCATTAACACATTTAACTCTTTAGCGGCATCAAACATATTTTGGGCGCTTCGGTGACTTTCTACAACGTTGCTATCAATTTCAACAATTTCTTTATTAATACTCTTCAGGTTTTTGCTGACACAAGTTGCTTCTTCAGATGCTTGTTTTATAAGCTCAACTATCGCCATCACATGACTCTCACACTCACTGGCATTCTTACTCATGGTTTTGGTGGCTAAAAAATTATTTTCTACTGACTGAGATATTTCTTTAAAACTGTTAATGACTCTATTAGTAATTACATCTGCATTAGTGCATGATGCTGATATCGACTCTATATTTCGAGAAACAACCACTATGGTTTCAGCTTGTTGTGCCATCATTTTAGCTATTTTTTGATTGTTATCATTGACTTCTGCGGAGCGATCAAAGGCATTATCACAGTTTCTCATGACAATAGTTAATCTAGTTTGTGCTGTTTTCACGAGCCTAGCCAGTTTAACATTGGCCTGCTGAGTTTGAGCGGCTAGCTTTTTTACTTCACCTGCAACTACTCTAAATCCCCCCATATCATCAGCTGTTTGACAGGCTTCTATCGCTGCATTCAAGCTAAGTACATTGGTTTGGGTAGAAATTTCAGCGATTTGGTCGATGAAGCCAAAAATTTCATCTGTTACGCTTTCGAGTTCGCCGAGCACTTTGATTGTTGACTGTACGCTTGCTTGGGAACGGGTAGCCGCTTGACTTGAATGTTCTGAGAGGGCGTTAATGGTACTGATATCATTTGAAAACTGATTCATCTGCCCCGTTACTTGGTGAATACTATCATAAATACTGTTTGAAATTTCACTTAGCTCATCAATATCCTTTACACTGGTTTTTGTTAATTTATCTAAGTTATTAAGGAGTGATACAGACTTTTCTATTGAAAGATTGACTTCACTAATATTTTTAGAAGTACTGACGGTTGCATCGGCAACGGACATTACATTGGTTGCCATGAGATTAGAGCTATCTGATATTTTGCCTGATTGTGTTTTGAGCGATTCTGAGCTTGTTGCAATGTCTTTAAAGGATTTAGCAAACTCACTAGCCTGTTGGGCTTGGCTGTTTGTTAATGATTGGGTATTACGTATGACGGGGGAAATACGATCATGAAATAGGTCTTGAAGAGAGCGAGTCATCATGCCAACTTCGTCTTTTGTTGATACAGAAACCACTGAAGTCAAGTCTCCTTGTTTGGCAATTGAGACCATATTTGATAGCTGCTTTATTGGTTTTATAAAAACTATTTTTATATAAATAAAAATACAAATATAAATTGTTAAAGTTATGCAGCCAATTAAAGCTAATGATTTAGCCAGTACTTTGTTATTGTTTAACACAGTTTGCTTGTTTTCATCGATTTTCAGGCGATGTATATTCTTCATTTGTAATACTAAATCGCCAGCACTTTCCAGCTGTAGTTTGCCTTTCCCAAGTAATAAGTTCAGCCCTGCTTCTTGGTCAAAATTTTTGTTATAATGAATCGCTTGATCTATTGTTGTATCCATCTCATGAATTATTTCAACATAATTATCTATCTTTTTTTTCAGAAGTATGCTTTTTATGTTGCTTCTGTAATCATCTACATAATTTTCAAATAGACGACGCTCTTCTTCAATAATTTGTTCTAGATCTAGCATGCTTTGCTCTTCAGTTAATGTCATATGAGTAATGGCATAGAGCATGATTTGAGTAAAGTGAGTATCAAGGTTTTGTGCAGAAAGGATAGGGTCGACTTCTTCTTCAATAATGGCAACCGTCTTTTCAGTTGATCTGGATGAAAGGGTATAACTAATAATCGCTACACTAAGAATAATCAGTATATTTAAAATACTATAAAGAGTAACCTTGGGTAATATGTTCATATTAATTAAAGCAGGTGCTCTACTTATTTCATCATTGTTTGCCAAGTAGCAGGTGCGGCAGGTATATATTGGCCATCCTTAAGTTGACTAACAATAACAAGGTTGGAGCCTTGATAAGGATTGCTGGTAAAGTCGATATCTAGCCCTCCGAGGTTGAGTTTGGTGATTTTTACTTGCTTCATAAAGTTTTCACGAGTTAGCTCGCCATCAATATTATTAAGAATAGTCAATGTCATTTTACCAACGATGTAACCTTCTAGAGATACAAAACCAAAGTCACTTTTTAAAGCTTGTTTAGCCTCAGCAACAATAGGCAATTTGGAATCAAGTAAAGGCACTATTTGGGTCATCAATACTCGATCTGTTGCTTTATACTTGGTTAAGTCAGCTTTGTAGTTATCAGCGCCAGTAAATGATACAGCCGAAATAATCCATTTTTCTTTATTCACTACATTTGCAACCCGAACGAAATGAGCAATATTGCTATAGGCACCAACAGTAACAACTAATTTACAACTTTTTCCAGTTTCTTGTTCCCACTCAACAAGCGACTGGTAACCTGGACGAACTTTATTAGTGTTTCTTTGGTAAACGCCAATAGGTCCAATACCATTTCTGGCGGGAATAACGCCTTCCATTTTGATTATTTTATCGTATAGATTTAGCACGTTAGTATCTGTATTGTGTTCAGCAAGAGCTTGACGAATACCAATTAAACCAGCCATCCCATAAGCATCATTTTGTACATAGGCACATACTTCACTGGGTTTCAGTCCATTAGTAATTCCCTGGTTTATGACAGCAGCTGTTTCTTGAACATAGCTTGCTCGAAAATTAACGACAGGCCCCAGTGCTGGACGCAAAATACCTGCGCCAGTAAAAAAACCAACAGCAGGAACATTCGCTTTTGCAAGTAAGGGTAATGTGACTTTGGCTGTTGGCGTACCTACATTGCCAATCATTAAAAATATTCCCTGGTCAATTAAAGTGATTGTGGCATTTCTTGATTTTCTGGGTTCATAAAAATCATTGAGGTATTTTATTATGATATTTTTGCCTTTGACGGTTTGATCTTCCAATGCCGCGTTGAGCCCTTTTTGCATACCAAGGCCCAGTCCTTTCGCTTTTCCTTTTAGGGCAAGCACAGATCCAAAAATAAGCTGTGAATCCGTAACGCCTGGGTCTGCTGCCCAAGTAGAACTAGCAATCGTCATGCTTAATAGTAATGTACAGTGAATAAGCCTCATTTTTCTAACCACTCAGTAGGGTTGCTAATCGACAAGTATAGACAACAACTTCTTTTATATAAGTACTGGGGCCCCTAATAATGAGTGATTTCGTCAGTAAGTAGTGAGGATGACTCATCGTGTAGGATAATTATTAAAACGTGATTTGATACATATTATTTTGTGATGTATTTCAAAAAGGTGTAGTGATGGGCTAAGAGTGACAAAATGGGTCACTTTTAAAAACGACATAATTTGGTGCTTAATCTTAGCTATCCTTATTTTTCTATGTATATCTGTATATTTTTTATAGAAAATAAGTGTAGCGTTACAGGCTTTCAATAAAATCTAAAATTTGGCATAAATTATGCTGTCTGTTGGATAAGGTTTAGTTGTATGAGGAATATCAATATGCAGCAGGCAATTTTCCAGTGCTGGTCTGTTATTGTGCGTTGGATGGAAGTGTACTACCCCTCTGGTTTAAAAACATTGAGACCAGCAGCTGAAAATAAAGCATTGGCAAGATTGACTAGCCACTTTCCTTTATTACCTACGGTTTTAGTTGAGAGCCTCGCATTACATGATGGTGAGGATGAGCCGGGTATTCTATATGGCCATTATCAATTACTTTCTGCAGAGGCCATTATTGAGTATTGGTATGAATTGCTACAATTTTGCTCAGTCAATGATTGTTTATTCCATTCTAATGATAAGCAACTATGTGGAGGGCGATTTGGTATAGGAAGGGTACCCTTTGCAGTCAATCGAAATACCCAAAGTCAATATTTGTGTATTGATTTAAATCCAGGTATTGAAGGCATCATGGCTCAGGTCATTGAGGTGGACTTTGATCACTTAACGCTGTTTTACTTGGAGAAGAGCTATACTGGTTTTTTAGCAACCTATGCGAATGGCCTTCATACTGGACGTTATGAAATATCCAAGCAGGGTAATCAACTGGTGTTAAATAAACACTTTGTTAGTTTTTTTTATCAGCACCTATCATCTTTCCAATTAACTACTGATTCTCTTAAGGCTTGTTTTTATTAAGGACAAGCCTCTTACCTGATTACGAATGACTTTTAGGATTGGTTGTTATTGCTTCTATACTCCTCGCGAATGATTTTTAGGTTTTGTTACCATCGCTCGGTGGTCTCGTCTAAAAAATAAACGATGATGGACCCACTTCGATTAAACATACCAAGGAAATTAGCTTGAATTTATTACACCCACTTTATCCGGTCAGGCAGCGTCAAATTAACTGGTTTTTGGATAGATTAAATAAGGAATAAATGGTCAGTTAACGGGAAGATGACAGTATTTGATTCATGTATTAATGATCATTAATTTGGTTTATATAACGCCGATTTTTTATCATATATGTGTTTAAAATTATATGTAACGTGAGAACTGGTTCAAAGTAAACATGTGTTTGTTTAATGTAAAGTTCACTTCGAAGTTCATAAGTAAAACCACTGAGATATAACCTGACAATTTTTACTGCTCGAGTAAAAACGACCTACCGAATCAGATAAATATTAATTTTGGCTGTTTAAGGACAACCGATTAGCAGCTGAACCGAACACATCAACCCAGTTTCTTGATGTAATTAGAGAGGATAAAATGCGCTTGTTGAATAAAGCTTTTATTAGCCCCCTGGTTCTGGCAATTTCATCTATGAGTAGCCACATTGTTACAGCCAACGAGGTTGTCGATGGACCCGTTATTTTGGATGTAATGGCTGTGTATACAAACAATACAGCAAAAAATAATGATATGGCTGCTAAATTGAGCCAGTTTATTACCTATGCGAATAAAAGCTATGAAAACAGTAACATTAATATTAAGTTACGTTTGGTTCACCATAGTGCTTTACCTCAATCAGAAGGCTTTTCAGATAATTTGACTGGCCCTTTATTGAAAAAATTAAAAAATAATGAGTATGTTGCTGAGTTAAGGGCAAAGCATGGCGCTGACTTTGTTACTTTAGTTGGCCCTTCTAATCAATATTGTGGACTAGGTTATTTACCTTGGGGTAATGGTAAGACTGGTAAAATAGATGTGAACTCAAAGGGAGTTGCTTATAACTGGGTTTCTCTTGATTGTACAAGCTCCTATGCTCATGAGTTAGGTCATAATATGGGGCTAAGCCATTCTCGAGCACAAGAAAGCCGGGGTTCAATTTTCGATTGGGGTGTCGGTCATGGCGTTAATGGTTTATTTGTTACGACAATGGCTTATCAAAGTGCTTATGGTAATGGCAAGTGGGTTCCCAGGCTTCAATATTTCTCTAATCCGAATGTTTATGATTGTAAAGGGTTAGCTTGTGGGGTGAAGAATAGTGAAGCTAACAGTGCTGATGCAGCGCAAGCATTAAACCGTGTAGCGACTCAATTAGCTGAATTTATGCCGGCAGCTTACGCGACTAGCCAGGTCAACAATAACAAGACAGAGACAACCTCAAATAAAACCCAAACGACTAATAGAAAAAATACAACAACAAATAAAACGCAAACAACGACTACAAACACGACCGAAACGAAGGTCGCAACAAGAACGGTTGTTAATAATAAAGTCTGTAAAAAACCTGAGGTGAAAGGAAACTTAATTAAAAACCCTGAGTTTTCAAATAATCAGCATCAATACTGGGGAGCAAGTTATGCAAGCCAGCTCAATGTTGAAACTATTACCAAATCCTGTGGTAAGGATCAGGTATTAAAAGTGACTAATCATCAGTACGGCGCTGGTACTTATACAAAAGTAACTGGTTTAGAAGTCAATAAGCGCTATGATTTTTCTGTTAAGGTTAAGTTGGCATCCAGCCAAAATACTCGCGCAGATACCAAAGTATTACTTTATATTCCGGGTCAAAAATATGTAGAGTTAGACTCGCAGTCTGTTACTGATCGTGAATTTAGCCAAATAAAGGCACAATTTACGATTAAGCCAGGCCAGGCTCAACAAAGTAATGAAGCTTATTTGTTTGTTTATATTCCACGTAGTGGCATTCCATTTATGCTAGATGAGGCGGTTGTAAAACAAGCTTCTCATCAACCAACCGTTGTAAAAAGAAAAACGCCTCAAGTGTTGTTGAGTAACTTTGAAAGTGGTTTGCAAAGCTGGCATGAAGGCTTCAGAAGTAAAGTGTCTTTATCGAATTTAGCCAGTGAAGGTCGTTATGGTTTAGCTATAACGCAACGTCCATATTGGTATTCTGGTGCGGCGTATGATGTGCGAGGACTGTTGAGTCATGGTCAAACCTATAAAGTTTCGGCTAATGTAAAAGTGACAGATACGACTGTAGGTCATCAATACGCGGACATGCGATTGTACTATATTGATGATAGTGGTCATCACTGGGTCGTAATTAAGCGCCAATCAGTGTCTGCGGGTCAATGGCACACAATTAATGGCACGATAAAAATCATGCCAAAAGGTAAAGTACGCTATCAAAAGCTCTTTCTTTTTGGACCTCAGGCGGGTGTCAATTTCGCTATCGATAATGTTCAGATTGAGCAATAAAAAATGGTTAGCCCGATTATTTCTCCAGGCTACAGCAAACTTTCAGGTAGTTTCATGATATTCGGGCTAGGGCTGCTTTGCAGCCCTGTCAATTTCGCTCAGTAAGAGGTTTAAAACATGCTAAAGCCAATGGTGTTAGGACTAGGTGCACTATCTATAGGCATTAGTTCTGTTTTTATGATGAAACAGGATATTGATGTTTCACCACAAACAAATCCGGTGATACAAGCAACTGCGCAAGCAGTCCCTTCCTTACAACAGATAATGACTCATGATGCAGACATTGCTAAAGCGGTTGAAAAAAATGCGTTAGCTGAATTTAAAGCCGCAGACCCAAGTGAGTTAAAGTTGCCTGTAGATGAATGGGTAAATGATTTTTCTGGCCAGGCTGAGCCTCAAGTAGCTTGGGTAGTTGATGCAGAGAACCCAATTATTGAGGAAGGGGGTATCCATGTTGCCCATGTGCAGATGAACCCTGGTGTTTTAGAGCAATTAAGCCTTGGTCAGACCCTAGTATTGAATTTACCTCATCTTAATGAATCTGTTCAGGCGGAAATTACTTCAACCCATAATACGCAAGATGGTGTCGAAGTATGGCAGGGCCAAATTGAAAATGGCCAAGTTTATGAGAATGTATCAATCAGTCGTGGTAATCGACAAACCTATATTACGGTAGCAACAGGCAGTGGGGTGTATTCAGTAAAAGTCGATAACCAAACAGGGCTGGCTACTATTATTGATGATGGTGAAATCACCAGTCGAAAGTCTCAAGGTAATACAGATACGATTAAACCCAAGCCGCTTCAAATAGTACCACCGCAGTTAACGATTTAACCCAGATGTTGAGCCCTCTTAGTTGAGGGTTTTTCCTTTTTATATCTACACTTATCTAATAATCTCTTGATAGTGAATATCCATGCCACTTAGGTAAAGCACTTAGGTAATGATAGGTGTTGTGCTGTAAATCGATATTGTCTATTTGGTTATCATTACTGGTTTTGTATGTGATCGCGAGTAGTGATGCGTCAGCAAAAGAGGTATTTCTCATCCGGCCCCACAGTGCTGAGCAGCCTTTAGAAGAGAGCTTTCGTTATCAGCTATTTGACCTGGTATTGTCTGTTACTAAAAAACAGTTTGGTGATTATTCCATTAAAGGATACCAGGGGAAAATATCTCAAGACCGCGTTATGGACTTAATTAGCCGCGGGATAAAGTTTAGAATTATTGCGACAATGACGTCAGAAAAACGAGAGAATATCTTACAGCCTATCCGAATTCCCTTACTAAAAGGCTTGATTGGCCATCGTATTTTTATTATTAAAGCGGGAGAGCAGGCTATCTACTCTGGTATTCAGTCGTTAGCTGAATTAAAAAAACTAAGAGCGATTCAGGGGCATGATTGGCCTGACACTGAAATTTTAATTGCAAATGGCTTTACAGTCGTCAAAAGCCCAGATTATTTAGGCATATTTGATATGCTTCAGTTAAATCGGGCCGACTATTTCCCGAGAGGGGTGGGTGAGCCTTGGACTGAGGTTATTCAACATGCAGATAAAAAGTTGCAAATTGAACAAACAATTATGCTGCAATACGACGCGCCTTATTATTTCTTCGTAAGAAAGAACGATATGTCATTATATAATCGAATTAAAACAGGGCTACAGATCATTATGGCTTCTGGCCAGTTTGATCGGTTATTTTATAACTACCCAGGTCATCAATCGATGATAAATAAGGCTAATATGGCTCAACGACGTTTATTTAGAATCAAAAACCCGTTTCTTAAAGTTA
Source organism: Spartinivicinus marinus (assembly GCF_026309355.1). Taxonomy (NCBI): domain Bacteria; kingdom Pseudomonadati; phylum Pseudomonadota; class Gammaproteobacteria; order Oceanospirillales; family Zooshikellaceae; genus Spartinivicinus; species Spartinivicinus marinus. The sequence goes on along the minus strand of NZ_JAPJZK010000001.1, from coordinate 6,399,996 downwards.
ATCCTTTTAAAGGGGGAAGGTATCGTTATCAACCAGGGGAAGAAAAACGTTTTATGCATTCTGCTGATTAGTAACCTATTCAATATGATAGAAGAGAATTACATTTAGGGTGTTTTCACTTTAAAGATAGATTGCCTTGGTGATTAAAATAATAATAAAAGAAAGTAGAGTAATGATAAGCTAAAATTGAAGTTAACTAGCTTTATAGTAATAAGGTAGAGCGAATAAAGTAAGCAGGTTTAGCTATATCAGTTATGATTAACTTGTACTAGTATAATGGCAGTCTGATAAAGACTGAGGGAAATGTGTAGTATCCCAAGATGAAAAACCCTCTGGCGCCTATCTTAACTCACCGTAAAGATCATCCCTTAACTTATCGTTTGTTGGGCTATATTATCCTCTGTAGCTCAGTTTTTGCCTTGATTTCAACTGCATTGCAACTGTATTTTGACTACACCAAGGATATTAGCGTTATTGATGAGCAGTTTTCACAAATTCAACATAGCCATTTACCCAGCTTATCGGTTGGCCTATGGCATGTGAATATGCCTCAGGTGCATAGCCAGCTTGATGGTATTTTACAGTTTGCGGATATTGTTCATGTGGAGCTGGATAATGAGCTAGGAACGGTGATTAAACTGGGTGAGCCGACAGATCCTGTGTATCAAATCGAACGAAGCTTTAAAGTGGTCTATGACGATGTCCATTTAGGAAAGGTTGAAGTAGGTAAACTGGTTGTACAAGGTACGTTGGAGAATGTCTATAACCGATTATTTGATAAAGCATTGGTGATTTTATTTACCCAGCTCGGTAAGACTTTTATCGTTTCTATTTTTATCGTGCTCATTATTTTGTCAATGGTAGCCATTCCACTCAGTCAAATGGCACGGTATGCAAGAAAATTGGGGCTGGCCAATTTAGCAAAAGAGCTGAAGCTAGTTGGCAAGCAGCCCTCAAATCCTCCTGATGAAATTGATGAAGTGGTAAATGCTATTAATGATATGCGAATGTCTTTACAAAGTGACATGATCAAACGAGAGCGAGCTGAGCAAGAGTTAAACCATTACAGAGAACACTTGGAGGACTTGATAGAGAGTCGTACTGCTTTACTTCAGCGGCGGGAACAAGCTGAAAAACTGGTTGCTCGACTATCAACGAAATTTATCAGTTTGCAAATCGATGCGATTGAACAAACAGTTGATCATGCCCTTAGCATTATTGGTCAGTTTTTTGAGTCTGATTATAGTTATATTTATTTGATTAGTGATGATGGCCAATATCTTTATAAAGCATTTGAATGGCGCAATAATGAAATTCAACATACAAAGTCATTACCTAAAGTAATATTTATTGATGATTATCCATGGCTTCAAACCAGGTTAGGTCATAACACTCAGATCCCCGATGTGAGTTTATTAACGGGTGAGGCAAATTTAGAAAAAGACTTATTTGAAAGTGCAGATGTAGGTTCCTTTGCGATGGTACCGTTACGTATCCAAGAGCACTTACGTGGCATATTTGGTCAGGCAGTAGCCAATACAGCAAAAACCTGGACCATTGATGACTTTGTATTAATGCGTTTGTTTGGTGATATGGTCGTGAGTGCATTAATCAGGAAAGATATGGAAATTAAACTGAGAGATGCAAATGAAAAATTAACTAGGCTGGCTATTCAGGATGGATTGACTGGGTTGAGCAATCGTCGCCACTTCGATCAAACGTTAAAAATGGAATATATCCGTTTTTCTCGTACGCAAAGCCCTTTGTCACTGATTATTTGTGATGTAGATTATTTTAAAAAATATAATGACTTTTATGGTCATGATGCTGGTGACCGCTGTTTAAAACAGGTTGCTCATATCTTAGAAGATATCTTTAAGCGAGAAACTGATTTAGCCGCACGTTATGGTGGAGAAGAGTTTGCCGTGATTTTACCCTCAACAGGGCCAGAAAATGCGTTGGAGCTGGCTAATCAATTAAGGGAAAGGATGTGTGACTTACAAATACCGCACGCGGCTTCCCCCATTAGTTCCTGGGTGACTGTTAGTGTGGGTGTATTGACCGTTGATGAGTCCATTATTACGGATTTAGACCAATTAATACCAACTGTTGATAAAGCACTGTATCGAGCCAAAGATAATGGACGAAATCGTGTTGAGGTCGCTGTTGCAACCGCAGCCTAAACATGGCCAAGTATAGCGTTTCTTCTCTTCAATCCATTTTAAAAATGAGCATGATCTTCTACCAACGATGACTGAAAATATTGATGAGCTTTTAGAAGACACGGAGTCACATGAACAGCGGGTGTTTCCTCGTCGAGAGGTGAAATGGAAGGCGGCTATTAAAGATAAACAAACTGGACAGATAGTACGTGCAATAACCATTAATGTATCAGAGCAGGGTGCACTATTGGAAACCGATATCTGTTTTAAAAAGATGCAAGTATTGCCAGTGATGATTCAAGTGATTTATGGCAGTAGTAAGTTAGTGATTTATACAACGGCTGAAGTGCGCCATGTAGTCATAAGAAAAACAGATTTTCACTTAGGGCTTCAGTTTAAAGAAATAGACCCGAAATCTCAGAAATTTTTAGCGAGATTTGCTGAGCGGGCCATATAGTGATGCATAGCTAAAGCGACTTATTGTGGAGGATCAAGCGGGCTAGACGGTAGAGGGTCGGACTGACAGCATTTGTCTCCTTGAACCCAGCGACAACTAAAAACAGCAATACTGGTTCCAATTAATGGGCCTGCAATATAAGGCCATAAACTCGCCAAATTACCACTCATTAAGGCAGGCCCAAAAGAGCGAGCAGGATTCATCGAGGCACCACTGATAGGGCCTGCAAACATTGCTTCAAGGGCCACAACGCCTCCCACCACTATGCCAGCAACCAACCCTTTTTCTTTAGCGCCTTCCGATACACCAAAAATTACGGTCATTAACCACCAGCTTAAAATAATTTCCAGGATAAAGGCTACTAGTGTTGAGTTCGCTGGTAAGGTGGCACCTAAAGTTGGATGTTGAGGAAAGAAGGTTAATAATACAAAAGAGGCTAAACAAGCACCTAGCAGCTGACTGATAATATAAGGCAGTAGCTGTTGGGTGGGAAAACGTTTGGCCAGCCAAAAGGCAAATGTGACGGCAGGGTTAATATGAGCCCCGGAAACATCACCATAGGTATAAATAACTGTACACACAATCAGACCAAAGGTGGCGGCAATGCCGACATGAGTAATAGTACCTTGGCTGACATCATTGATGATAATTGCCCCAGTACCGGCAAAAACCAACATAAAACTGCCTAATAATTCAGCTAGCCAAAGCCGCCATGATGCATATATCATCCATTTCACCCAGTTGAGTCAGTGTTTTAGCAGGATATTATAAAATTAAAGGCGATAAATTGGTATGGCGATAAGAAAGGCTTCTCTAAAAAACCTGCACTTTGGGTATATTATATAAGGTGAAAGCAGCAGATTATAAAGCGAATTGAGCATATCATGGGCATTCGTTAGTATATGGGTTCCTCTAATAACTGTTTATGGCCTCTGCGCAAGCTGGCGGGGTCTTGAACAAGACGGCTTGCGAAGTGATAAAAATCAAAAACTAAACTGATTAGGAAGGAAGCAATTTTCATGACAACCTCACAGTCACCAGGGGCTCGCTTTAGACAGTTGGTTAAAGATCAGTTTCCCGTACAGGTGGTCGGTACGATAAACGCTTACTGCGCTATGTTAGCAGAACAGGCGGGTCACCAGGCTATTTACTTATCTGGCGCAGGGGTTGCCAATGCCTCTTTTGGTTTGCCTGATCTAGGGATTACCAGCTTGAATGATGTGTTAGAAGATGTTCGTCGGATAACTGCTGCTAGCTCATTACCCTTATTAGTTGATTGTGATACTGGATTTGGTGGCGCATTCAATATTGCTCGTAGCATAAAAGAAATGGAACGGGCAGGAGCGGCAGCCATTCATATCGAAGATCAAGTGGCACAAAAGCGTTGTGGTCACCGCCCAGGAAAAGCCATTGTTAGTGCTGCAGAAATGGTCGATAGAGTGAAGGCGGCAGTAGATGCACGTCAAGATGCGGATTTTGTTATTATGGCACGCACCGATGCCCATGCGGTTGAGGGAATGGATGCTGCCATTGAGCGCTCGTTACTGTGTGTTGAGGCTGGTGCGGATATGATATTCCCAGAGGCTATGCACTCACTAGATGAGTACCAAAAGTTTGTAGCTGCTGTCAAAGTACCTGTATTGGCAAATATCACTGAATTTGGTAAAACGCCTCTATTTTCTACCAAGGCGCTGGCTGCGGTTGGTGTACAACTAGTGTTGTATCCGTTGAGTGCGTTTCGTGCAATGAGTAAAGCTGCACTTGATGTGTACCAGACATTGTTGAGTGAAGGAAGCCAGAAAACACGCTTAGAAGATATGCAAACCAGAGAACAGCTCTATCAAACCTTAGGTTACCACGCTTATGAAGATAAGCTGGACCAGTTGTTTGCCAAACGGCAGACAGATAACGCTTAATTAAATAAATACCACCCGCAAAGATACCATTCATGGTAGGCATAGCACATTTATTAAGGAACATTTGTTAAGGAACATTAACAAGACAGTGCCTAACAAACATTATATAAGGCAATAATTAAACTAATAAAAAACAAGATAGCAAAGGAAATAATGTAATCATGACAGAAAAAAAACTATCAGGAGCAGGCTTAAGAGGTCAATCAGCAGGTGAAACAGCGTTATGTACAGTGGGTAAAACGGGGACAGGGCTAACCTACTGTGGCTATGATATTGCTGACTTGGCAGAGCATGCACAGTTTGAAGAGATTGCTTATTTATTGTGTAATGGTGAACTGCCCAACCAAGATCAATTAGCTGACTATAAGCAGACAATTAAAAAGCATCGCATCCTGCCTGATAAGTTGCGTCAAGTATTAGAAATTTTACCTGCTTCAGCACATCCGATGGATGTGATGCGAACCGGGTGTTCCGTATTAGGGAATTTGGAACCAGAGACAAACTTTTCCCAGCAGCAGGACTGCTTTGATCGGTTATTGGCTTTATTACCTGCCATTATTTGTTATTGGTATCGATTTAGCCATGATAGAGTGCGGATTGAAACAGAAACCGATAGCGATGCGTTAGGCGCGCATTTTCTACAGTTATTACATGGGAAGAAGCCAAGTGCGTTACATGCGCAGGTTATGAATGTTTCCCTTATTTTATATGCAGAGCATGAGTTCAATGCATCCACATTTACAGCACGTGTTTGTGCTTCTACCTTGTCGGATATGCACTCCTGTATAACCGCTGCTATTGGCTCGTTGCGAGGTCCGCTTCATGGGGGGGCAAATGAAGCAGCCATGGCAATGATTTCACAATGGCAATCTGCTGATGAAGCCGAGCGTGAGATGTTAGCCATGCTGGCGCGTAAAGAGAAAATCATGGGGTTTGGTCATGCAATTTACCGGGAGGCTGATCCACGAAATGCAATTATAAAACGCTGGTCACAACAACTCGCTCATGAAGTAGGTGACAAGGTATTGTATTCTGTGTCTGAGCGCTGCGAGCAAGTGATGTGGCGTGAGAAAAAACTATTCCCCAATGCGGATTTCTTCCATGCCTCTGCTTATCACTTTATGGGCATTCCTACCAAATTGTTTACGCCTATATTTGTTTGCTCTCGGGTGAGTGGCTGGGCCGCCCACGTGATGGAGCAACGTAGTAATAACCGGATTATCCGTCCCAGTGCTGATTATGTAGGGCCTGAGCATCGTGAGTTGGTGCCCATTGAGCAACGCTAAAGAAGGATAACTGCTGAAAACCTTTGTTTTTATCGTGTAATACAAATGACGAGTAAATGATGACAAAAAATGTTGATGTAAATGTACGACCTGAGCCGGATGAGGTGTTAGTGGCCATTGCTGATTATGTGGACCAATACAAGGTCAGCAGTGAAGAAGCTATGCAAACGGCGCGTTATTGCTTGATGGATACCTTGGGTTGTGGGTTATTAGCGTTGCGTTACCCTGAATGTACCAAGCATTTAGGGTCTATTGTAGAGGGTACAATCGTACCGAATGGGGCAAGGGTACCAGGCACTCAGTTACGCCTAGACCCTATTAAAGCGGCTTGGGATATTGGTTGTATTATTCGCTGGTTAGATTATAACGATACCTGGTTGGCGGCAGAGTGGGGTCATCCATCAGATAATTTAGGCGCTATTTTAGCGGTCACTGACTATTTGTCCCAGGTGAAACAGACTCGTGGACAAGCGCCGTTTACCATTAAAGATGTATTAGAGGCGATGGTTAAAGCGCATGAAATTCAGGGAGTGTTGGCCTTAGAAAATAGCTTTAATCGGGTTGGTTTAGATCATGTTGTGCTAGTAAAAGTCGCTTCTACGGCAGTTGCTGCCAAGCTGAAAGGAGCGAGTAAAGATCAAATTATTGATGCACTATCTCATGCTTGGGTTGATGGTCAGTCATTACGGACCTATCGTCATGCTCCAAATGCAGGGTCTCGAAAATCTTGGGCTGCGGGTGATGCTACTTCTCGGGCGGTGCGGTTAGCGGATATTGTGATGCGAGGGGAAATGGGCTACCCAGGGGTGTTGTCTGCGCCAACATGGGGTTTTTATGATGTGCTGTTTAAAGGCAATACCTTTAAATTAGCGCAGTCTTTTAATAGCTATGTGATGGAAAATGTTTTATTTAAAATTTCTTATCCGGCAGAATTTCATGCGCAAACTGCCGTAGAAGCAGCCATGGCACTCCATCCTCAAGTAAAAGACCGCATTCATGATATTGAAAAGCTGGTGATTACTACCCATGAGTCGGCTATTCGCATTATCAGTAAGTCAGGACCATTGAATAACCCGGCTGATCGTGATCATTGTTTGCAGTATATGGCAGCAGTGCCATTATTATACGGCAGTTTAACGGCTGATCATTATGAAGATAGTTTTCATCAGGCCCATCCTGAGATTGATCAGCTACGAGAAAAAATGGAAATTATTGAAGAGCCACGGTTTAGTCAGGAATACTTAGAAGCAGATAAACGTTCAATTGCGAATGCTATGCAGGTATTTTTCCGTGATGGCAGCAAGACTGAACAAGTGACGGTAGAATACCCGGTGGGCCACAGACGTCGTCGCGAAGAAGGTATTCCTTTATTATTGGAGAAATTTAAGCAGAACTTACACACTCGTTATCCAGCACAGCGAGTTGAGCGGATTTATCAACTTTGTCAAAACCATCAGCAATTATTGGAAACTCCCGTTAATGAATTTATGGATTTATTGGTGATTTAACAGGTTTTTAATGGCTTGTATCCTCTTTTATTGAAGGGGGGGGGTGTGAAAGGGATTTTTACTACAAATAAGACAGAGATAGCTTAAATGCTCTGTCTCTTTTAAATCCCACCTAGCTTCTCCTTGTTAGAGGCTGTTGCAAAAGGGTGTTGAAGTCTAGTGTCTGATATGGAATAACAAGTTATTCCTCGCCGTTCTAAAAGGCCATCCCTGGCCTTTAGAGCTAAAGTTGTTCCTGACAGCAGCGCTTGAATACCCTGTCACTCCATATCCGCTAGCTTTCTGCGACAATCTGTTAAAAGGAAACAGTGGTTTTAGAGCAACCTGTGCAGGGAAGAAGGAACTGAGTTTGGCGTAATTAAATTAAAACTACCGCTCAATTCCCACTTGTGACAGAATCCGGGTGGAAATTTCTTCCACGGATAAATGGGTGGTATTAATAAATGGAATACGCTCTTTTTGTAGTAGTAGTTCGACTTCTTTGGTTTCTTGCTGGCATTGGCGTAATGAGGCATAACGGCTGTTAGAGCGTCGTTCCTGACGAATGGCTGATAAACGTTCAGGCTCAATAGTTAAGCCAAATAGTTTGTTTTTATAGGGTTTTAAGCATTCAGATAACTTCAAATTATCCATATCATCCTCTGTAAAAGGATAATTAGCTGCTCGAATACCAAATTGCATAGCCAGGTATAAACAGGTTGGTGTTTTACCACAGCGAGAAACACCAATTAAAATTAAATCAGCTTTATCATAGTCTCGTGTACGACCGCCGTCGTCATTATCGAGCGCGAAATGAACCGCATCTATGCGTTGGGTATAGCGAGGATTGGAGTCGATTTCTCTTACCCTGCCAATATGGTGAGTGGAGTGTTGTTTTAATTCCTGCTCTAAAGGTGACAAATAACTAGAAAAAATATCCACCATAAATGCATCAATTGCTTTGAATAACTGGCTGATTTGTTGGTCAACAATAGTGCTGATGATAACAGGACGGTGGCCATTACTGAGACCCATTTGTTTAATATCTTCAACCACTTTTTGGGCTTTATCAATGGTGTCAACAAAAGGAACTGTATGGTAGTCAAACTCAATATGCTCAAACTGGGTCAATAAACTTTGACCCAGTGATTCGGCAGTGATGCCTGTACTGTCGGAAATAAAGAAGACACAACGTTTCATAATTAATATAAGGCTAGTGGTTAAAGGGTTACTATAAAGCGTTATTGCAAAGGATTGTTGCAAATAAGTCCATAGTTTATACCTATTCACGTAGATACATAAATTAAACAAGTAATTTTTGTCAGTTTAGTTATACTGATGCCGACTCCTAATCGTTGTTTTGTTAATGGTCACTTGACTTATTAGACAGGATTTAGGACGACCACAGCCTTGTAATTTTGTAAATAAACGACCCTCAAAGAAAGGGGAGATTCGATCTTGGAAGCTTATGTTGTTTCACTGGCCGAACTAGGTGCCAATGATGTGGAAAAAGTGGGAGGAAAGAATGCCTCCCTTGGGGAAATGATCAGTCAACTGACAGCGGCAGAAGTTAAAGTACCTACTGGTTTTGCGACCACAGCGGAAGCCTATCGTGAGTTTTTAGAAAAGAGTGGACTAAACCAGCGAATTCATGATGAGTTAGATAAGCTCGATGTAGATGATGTGAATGCGTTGGCTAAAACCGGTGCGCAAATTCGTCAATGGGTTATTGATGAGCCATTTCAGCCTGAACTGGAGCAAGCGATTCGAGAAGCCTATGGTAGCATGTGTCGTGATTTGCCTGAAGTCGCTGTGGCGGTACGTTCATCTGCAACGGCAGAGGACTTGCCTGATGCATCATTTGCTGGTCAGCAAGAAACTTTCTTAAATATTCGTGGCGTTGATCAGGTGATTCATGCGGTAAAAGAAGTCTTTGCTTCCCTGTTTAATGACCGAGCTATTGCTTATCGTGTGCACCAAGGTTTTGACCACAAACTAGTGGCTTTATCTGCGGGTATCCAACGGATGGTTCGGAGTGAAACCGCTGCCTCTGGGGTAATGTTTACTCTGGACACCGAGTCTGGTTTTAATGATGTAGTGTTTATTACTGCAGCCTATGGTTTAGGCGAAACTGTCGTACAAGGTGCAGTGAACCCTGATGAGTTTTATGTACACAAGCCGACCTTACAAGCAAATCGCCCAGCGGTATTGCGCCGTAACTTGGGAACTAAAGCGATTAAAATGGTTTACAGTGATGATCAGGAAGTGGGCAAAACGGTTGCGACAGTTGATGTGGATACGGCTGACAGACAGCGTTTTTGTATTACTGATGAAGAAGTCACTGAGTTAGCTAAGCAAGCCCTGATCATTGAGCAGCATTATGGCCGTCCAATGGATATTGAATGGGCTAAAGATGGTGAAGATGGTCAGCTTTACATCGTGCAGGCACGCCCTGAAACAGTGAAAAGCCGTTCCCATGCCGCCACCATGGAGCGTTACCTGCTAAAAGAGCAGGGTAAGGTGATTATTGAAGGTCGGAGTATTGGCCAGCGGATAGGCAGCGGCCCGGTAAAAGTGATCCATGATTTAACGGAAATGGACAGGGTCCAGCCAGGCGATGTGCTGGTAACAGATATGACGGACCCTGACTGGGAGCCGATCATGAAGCGTGCCTCTGCCATTGTCACTGACCGAGGTGGTCGTACTTGCCATGCAGCTATTATTGCTCGTGAGTTGGGTATTCCTGCGGTAGTGGGGTGTGGCCATGCATCCAGTAAATTAAAAGATGGCCAACTGGTAACAGTCTCTTGTGCTGAAGGGGATACTGGTTTGGTGTATGACGGTCAGTTAGCATTTGATGTGAAGCACAGCTCCGTAGACTCTATGCCAGAACTGCCATTCAAGCTGATGATGAATGTGGGTAATCCCGACCGTGCGTTTGATTTTCAGGCGATTCCCAATGAAGGGGTAGGCTTGGCCCGTTTGGAATTTATCATCAATAGAATGATTGGGGTTCACCCTAAAGCACTCCTTAATTTTGATCGGTTGCCAGAAGATGTGAAACAAATTGTTGAACAGCGCATTTCAGGCTACGCCAGCCCGGTTGACTTTTATGTGGAAAAATTGGTGGAAGGGGTTGCGACCATTGCTGCAGCCTTCTACCCGAAAAAAGTCATTGTGCGGCTATCTGACTTTAAATCCAATGAATATGCTAACTTAATGGGTGGTGATCTTTATGAGCCCCATGAAGAGAACCCAATGTTAGGCTTCCGTGGCGCATCTCGCTATATATCCGATGACTTCCGTGATTGTTTTGAGCTGGAATGTCGGGCGATGAAGAAAGTCCGTGATGATATGGGCTTAACCAATGTGGAGCTAATGGTGCCATTTGTTCGCACCGTGGGTGAAGCTAAGCGGGTATCTGAGCTATTAGCCGAGCATGGATTAAAACGGGGTGAGAATGGCTTACGCTTGATTATGATGTGCGAGTTACCAACCAATGCACTGCTGGCTAAGCAGTTTTTAGAATATTTCGATGGGTTTTCTATCGGTTCTAATGACATGACTCAGCTAACGTTGGGCTTGGACCGTGACTCTGGCATTATTGCTCACTTGTTTGATGAACGGGATGAAGCAGTAAAAACTCTGCTTTCTATGGCCATTCAAGCTTGTCGTGAAGCAGGCAAATACGTGGGTATTTGTGGGCAAGGTCCATCAGATCATCCAGATTTGGCGCGCTGGCTAATGGATGAAGGCATTGAGACGGTGTCACTGAACCCTGACTCAGTATTAGATACCTGGTTTTATTTAGCTGAAAATAATTAATGATTTTAATCACTCATTCCGGTAGAGAATCGGAATGAGTGATTAAATTACAATGTAATAGGCAGGAAGCCAATTAAACCATCAAACCAGAGGACGGTTATGAAATCTATTCTCTCGATTTTTTTATTAATTACCTTTTCTTTCTCTGTATACGCTGCAGGCAAAACGGTGACCTATCAGGTTGACGGTAAACCCTATGAAGGCTACTACATTGGTGCAGCTGCTCGCTCTCCTTTGGTGTTACTTATCCATGACTGGGATGGGCTGACTGACTATGAGCAAAAGCGTGCCAATATGTTAGCCAAGCTAGGTTATGCCGTGTTTGCAGCCGATTTATTTGGAGCAGGTGTTCGACCAACAGCAGTGAAAGATAAGCGTCAGCACACAGGTGAATTATATAAAGATCGAAAAAAAATGCGCGCTCTATTACAAGCAGCGTTAGATACTGCTAAACGTAATGGAGCAGACATTAACAATGCCGTGGCAATGGGATACTGTTTTGGCGGAGCGGCGGTACTAGAGTTGGCTCGATCAGGGGCTGATTTAAAAGGGTTTGTTACTTTTCATGGTGGTTTAAGTACGCCAAAAGGGCAGAGCTATACTGATACTAAGGGTAAATTGTTGATTTTGCATGGTACCGCTGATGATGCAATTACCATGGAGGATTTTGCCAAACTGGCTAAGGAGCTGGAAACCAATGGTATTAAGCATGAAATGATCACCTATAGTGGAGCTCCCCATGCGTTTACCGTATTTGGCTCAAATCGGTATCGCAAAGAGGCTGATCAACAGTCATGGAAACGTTTTACTGGGTTTTTAGCCGAGGTTTTTAATCCATAGCCAATGCAAGGGCATTATACTGGGTTGGTTTTAAGCTGGTATGGCAGGCTGTGCCATAGTGTATTTTATGGATATTCGTTATCAGCGATATAGGCGTTTATTGTGGACTATAGGCACTAAATTAAGTTTTTGTTTATTGGTTTGGCAGAATGCTGGATATTCAGATGAACTGATGTCAAATAAAGGCTTTATTTCTACGCTTATAGGAAACTGGCGTGGAGAAGCCTTGCAAACGCCAATAGGGCCAAGGCCTTACAATATAAGCTTTAATCGGATATCCGCTCAGTGTATTTCAGGTGTAGCCAATAATGGAGTCAGTCGCCATACCTGGACGTTTTGTCAAAATAATAAGAGTCACATGGCGCTTACCTTTTTATCTGACTTTGCAGGTAATAGTACGCCCATTCATTTTAAAGTAATTAATTCTGATAAAGAGCAGCTTGTTTTTAAAGCAGGTTCTCATCCCTTTATGGAAGTCACTGTTAGTCGTTATGGTGATCTGCGTTGGATTAATGTCATCCATCATGGCAAGCTGCATGTCCGTATTTTACTAGCAAGAATACACGCCGACCCCCTATCTAACCGAAGCTCTTCCTTCCTTTCTTACAGTGCAATAGCTTAGCTGACTTTAGTGCTATGCTGAAATAATAGTGTTTAAACGAACGCCTATTAGTTGTAGTCATTTGATATATGTTGCTTGCTTTTACTGTTGCTTGTTGGCTTGCCAGCTGGCCAATGCCGTAGAGCGTATAACCATCGCTGTGGGTGAGTGGCCGCCCTATATCTCAGACAAGATGAAATACCAAGGTCGAGGGCTTAGTAAACTAAAGAGAAGTGGTCAGTTTGATAAGTACTTTGACGAGTTGCTTGAAGGAAAATATGTGGAAATTGGAGCAGATGATTGATCAAGCATACAGTGATTTATGTATACTTGATCTGCGGCAGTCAATACTTGTTAATCTAATTTGTTTTTAATGGAAAATGGTCGCGCCACCTTTTAAAAAAGAATAATTTTTATATCCATACTCTTTCAAATAATAATGTAACCAACGGTTTTGCTTGCCAACTTTATCAATAAATAACAAGTTGTTGTCTTTTATGATACGTCTTTTCAATAGTGGAATAATTCTAGAGAGTGGTATGCGTTTTCTGGCTTTAAAGGGTATCTTATCTTCTGTTCGTTGAAATGAATCCCGGATATCAATAATATGCAGACTGTTCTGACGAGCAAGGGCCTGTTCTTTTTCCATTAGCGCATTGCTGTATTCATCAGGTGAAATAAGTTTGTTTTTATTATCAAGGGTTTTATCCAACAGCATGGTAAGATGATTATAGTCTTGAGCCCAGTCAAATATACCGCTGTCATAGGCATAGCTGGGTTTGGCTTCATTACCTATTTTTCTAACGGCTTTATATGATTTTTCGCAACTATGTCCATTGCAGTAGAAAACAACACAGGCTTTGCCGGATTGTTGATAGGTAGATTTCACTTTATTGACAAAGCTTCTATTTCCTAGAGAAATATTAACCGCATTCTTAATATGAATGACATCAAATTCTACACTGCTTCTAACATCAATTATAAGGCAACTGTCGTAATTTTTATGTAATTCCTGTGTGCTGATAACTTCGACATCTTTATATTTTTCTCGGTGAGGAAAGTGGTTGTTAGCGTAACCGTTACAATAAATAAATAAGCTGAGTAGTAGTAATGAAACAGTGGGTAAATTGCTAAAGTAGGTCGTTTTTATATTTGATTTATTTATCGATATCATATCAAAAAATCCTTTTTTAACTGCCAAACAGAAACAATTCAATAGCCTGCCTGAAAGGCATAAGTACAAGTAGCCATACTACTATGAATTAGACTATGTTATAACCTTAAGTCAACATGAAGTAGCTGGGGTAGCATCAAACTAATGTAAAACAAGTGAATTTGTGTGTGAATTGCCAGCTTTTTTGAATATGCCTAGATTGAGCTTTGTGATCTTAGTTATAAAGACACTTTATTTTTATGAAAATTGCTAGTTCATGAGCATGACAAACGGTAAAATTATTGACGTTTTATAGGTAATATATGGCTTTTGCAAAATAAAGTAGAGAGTTTTTATGGCGTCATTACTAACCCACCCAGTTGTGCCTATTGTATTAGGATTAGCACTGAAAAATTCTAAAATTACATTTCCTTTGTTATTGGCTGCCGCGGTTGCCTCTATTTTGCCTGACTTAGATGTGATTGCATTTTACTTTGGTATTCCCTATGCCTCTCCTTTTGGTCATCGAGGGTTTACCCATTCTATTAGCTTTTCAATACTCGTGGGCCTGATTGGTATGATGGGATACCGGGTGTTGAACACAACCCCGCTGTGGGCGTTTATTGGCTTGTTTATTGGCTCATTATCTCATCCATTTTTAGATGCTATGACTAACGGTGGGTTAGGAGTTGCCTGGTTATGGCCATGGGATGACCATCGTTATTTTTTTCCTGATCGTCCTATTCAAGTATCACCTATCGGGGTATCTCGATTTCTGTCTGAGCGAGGATGGCACGTGCTGTGGTCAGAACTGCAGTGGGTGTGGCTACCTATGATCAGTGCTGGGCTGATAATATATGGGATGCGAGTGAGTTGTAGTCGATTTTTCAAGAAAGAGTTATAGAGCCAGAATAGCGAAGATCAGCTACAGCTGCTTCAAGTTGATCCTGTCAAATTGATTTGGTCTTATTATCCGCTGCATCTGACCTTAAACGCTTACAATTGATAGGCTATTTCACTGGCCTTAATGGCTGCCTAAATAAGTTAATTTATTATGAATTGTCTTTGTGATCGCTTGTTGAGTGGGTAATGGCAATTCGTCGTGCTCATCCCCAGTGAAGCGTAGCCGAAATAGGTGAATAAAAGGTCGTTGGGATTGGAACCCTCTTAGATCGGGGTTTAACAAAACCGGTAAAAAGGGAAGGTTGTGCTTTTCTCTAAATCGGTTAATAACAACTTGCCCCCCTATATGAAGGGGTAGCAACCTGAAGGTATTTTTTTTGTTTTTTGGAACAGCAATGATAATTCCTTTTTTATTGAGGCACTCTCCGGGTAATAATAGAATGCCAGTATTAATAAGGTGTTTTTCATTAATATGATTAAAGCTGTTATTGAAAATGTAAGGGTTTGGTAAAATAATTAGATGTTCATGATTGTCTTTTGGTAGGACTACCTCAAAATGACTATATAGTTTTTCTACATTAGGACTGTAAACACAAAATCCTGTTGTTAGCTGTTTAAAGAAATGTAATGCTGATAATTTATTTCGATTTATATTGAGATCCCAATATAAGTTAATATTAGGGCTTGCGATTGGCGTGGTCGCTTTTGAGGATGCTTGAGGTGATATAACGGCTATTGTCTGAGTCATTATTGCTGTCCATCCTTAGACTATTTAATGCAACTAATACAATGTCAATTTAATGAAATGATGAATAGCGGATAAAGTGCTCTCCTTTCTTGTACTTGGCTATTTATAATTATAGCAATGAGCTCCCCTATCATTAACCTGTTGTTTGATTGACAACAGGATGCTGTTCTTCATCTTCCCATACTTTTTGAGGAACATACTGTAGGGTTGTTTGATAACCCATGTCATATAATGTGAGTTTATCTGTTTCTGACAGGTTAAACTCCACTGGGGAAAAGTGTTTGGTATCAACAATAATGGTTGAGTGCCAAAAAGCTTCATTAATATATTCCCTGGAAATGGTTGTCATAAAAGTACGAATAAGCATACTTAAATAATCTTTAATGGGAATTAAGCTATTAGAGCTAATTTGAGTATGCTTTTGGCTACTGCGCATACGAAAACAGATAACAGGCGTATTATCACCAGACCAGTCACGATGCAAAGCATCTTCAGACAGGATACTACCATCGACTAAAACATGATCATCAAAGTGTTGGAAGCTGAAAATAAGTGGAATGGAAATGGAGAAGCGTACAGCTTTAGCTACTTTGAGGTCAGGAGTATTAGCCCGATTAAAAATAACAGGCTGGCTGGAAGCCACGTCTGTTGCAACAATGTGTAAATCTAATGCTAAGTCTTGGAAGGTGACGCCTCCAAGCTGATCATCTAACCAGTGTTCAAATACATGTCCATTGGATAGGCCGCCAGACCGAATCAAACTGATGATTGATTGACCTCGAAACTGTTGAAAGTCTACATGGAGTGTCAGCTCTTTCAGTTCATCAACACTTTTTCCAGTGGCATATAGTGAAGAAACAATACTACCACCTGATACACCCACTACGTGTTGAAAACCTATGCCTAGTTCTTGTAAGCCTTGCAAGATGCCAACATGAGCGGGTAAGCGTGTTCCCCCACCGGCTAAAATGGGGACAATGGTTGTAGAGTGTGTCACTGCTGCTGCTACTGCCGTTATTGGTTAGATTACAATTTCATTATGTAACTATAGAATAAGTGTAAACAGTCTGAGTGAAGTAAAGCATAATAATACGGCATGGATGAATGGTGTTTAATAACTAGCGTTGCACCTATGAGTAAGAGATACTTTACAGATCAATTGGGTTATTGGTACTACTAGGAACTCTTTGGTTGCATGCTGTAAAAATTTATACTTGCATTTTACTGGGGAATTAGGCAGAATGCGCAGCCGTCGGCAGTGCACGACAAACGCGTTATGGTGGCCTTTATCGGTCCTCTCGCAATGAATATCTGTAAACCCCGCCAGGCCCGGAAGGGAGCAACGGTAGCAGGGACTTCATGTGCCGAGATGTGGCTGGTAGAGGCTGCCGCCATCTCCAACCCAGCATCTTATTTAATTCCATTAGTTAGTTTTTATCAGGTTGCTTTTGCTCCTGAGCTGTTTCTTGGTTTTTCTGCCAAGCTTTTTTGATAATGATGGAATCAACAGGGACATTTTGCATCCCTTGCTTATTACCGGTTTTGGTCTTAGCTATCGTGTCAACCACTTCCATGCCGGCAGTCACTTTGCCAAAAACAGCATAACCGAAATCTCTGGCTCCATGGTCTAGAAAGGCATTATCTTTTAGATTAATAAAAAACTGGGAAGTGGCGGTATCAGGAGAAGGTAAGCGTGCCATGGCAATGGTACCACGCAGGTTTTTTAAACCATTATTAGCTTCGTTTTTGATACTGGGTTGAGTGCTTTTCCGATTTAATTGAGGGTCAAAACCACCGCCTTGAATCATAAAACCTGGAATGACTCGGTGAAAAATTAATCCGTTATAAAAATCATTGTTAACATATTGTAAGAAATTTTTGACAGAAATTGGTGCTTTATTTGCGTAAAGCTCAAGTTCTATGGGGCCTTTGTTTGTGTCAAATACAACAACAGGATTGGCAGCGAATGCATGGCTGATAAATAACCAACTACTTAATAACAAGGTATTCACTATCAAATAGGTGTTTTTCATGAGGATCCTCATTAGCATCGATTGTGGGAGTGTGAACATAAAAGCTTTTGCTTGGTCAGGCAAGACAGGTTGTTAAAAATATCTATTGTTGAGGCGTGGTGCAATTCACTTGATTACAAATAATACGAGTGTAGTTGCTTTGATGAGTTTGGTTTTATTCAGGAGTGCGCCTAGACAAAAATTTGGGCTTAGTTGACGGCTAATTGGGATGACCTACATTTATAGTAACTAAGTTCTGATAAATACTATATTGGGTCATGGAAGACAACAATTGTCGAATATATAAGCATAATTATTATGTGACTGTTAGCCGACTAGTTGGGTGGGCTGCTCGGGCTTTATTATATTGTGTTAGTTTGTGTTGCCTAAGTGTGTTCAGTTGGGGGGCTAGCCGCTGTGTGATGACTCCAAAAACATTGTTTAAGCCAGGTAAAGTCGAGTGTAGCTATAAGGTGTACGCTGTACCTGTCAATCAACACCTTTCTCGTGAGGTAAAGTACCAACTTCCTCTTGGAAAACCTCCCAAGGAGGGATGGCCTGTCGTGTTATTTTTTCAGGGCAACTACTTTCCTATCCAGTTTAAACGTTCAACAGATGACCCGCTAGGAAGTTACTATGAAACGTTAGCTGTAAAGAGGCTGCTTGATCAGGGGTTTGCTGTTTTAGCACCTAAGGCTGAAGCGGAGCTTGACTGGTTAACGAACTCTGCAGGACCATTTACTCAATATGAGCTAACCAGTGATTACCGTTTTTTTAAAAATGTACTATCAGCCATCAAGCAAGGAACGTTTGGGCCAATTAATGATAATCGGAAGTATGCCACTGGCATGGCCAGTGGCGGTTATAATACCAGCCGGATGGCCATTTCTTTTACCAATGAATTTAAAGCATTAGTTATACATTCTGCTTCATATGCTACCTGTACAGGAACAACCTGTAGTGTACCTCAGTTGTTGCCTGGCGCTCATCCACCTACCTTATTTGTACACGGCTTTTTAGATACTGTGGTGCCTTGGTGGACAATGGATCAATACTATGTAAAGTTACAGGAACAAAATATTCCTACCAGTCGAGTAACTGACTATTTGGCTGGACACCGATGGGTGCCTCAGTCACCTACAGCCATGATTACTTGGTTCCAGCAGTACCCTTAATAGCAGCCTTAATGGTTGTACAACAACTACTATATTATCTAGCTGCTTATTCAAATAATTACTCTTTTTTCTCCTCCGGTTTAACTGATAAATGGCTAGTATCGGGTGCGGGTGGTGGCGTTTTTTTGCTTGGCTCAACAATATAGCCTTTCATTGGTGCAATTGAGAGTTTACTGGTATCTGGAGGAGGTGGTGGTGCTGTGTTTGATTGTTCCTTCATCAGTGAACCAGTAGGAGCAATTGACCACTCAGGCGCATCAGTGGAGGCTTCATTACTTTCTGTCTGGCTGGCCTCCTGGTTAGATGGTTCTGCTGGCTTAGCAGGTGGCTGCTGAGTGGGAGGTGGTTGATTAGCCGATGAAGTAGGCTGGCTGGATACGGTCGACTCGGCGGCACCCATCTCTGTCAGTTGACAGTTTAAACCTGCTTTCTTTAAGGCCTGTAAGTATTTTTCGCCTGTGGCTTGGTCTAGCTGGTTTTTAATCACTACCCGCTTGCCAGAGAAGAAAATAGCTATCTGCTGCTCATTAGCTTTAAATAGTTTCGCTACATTTTGTTTGGCTGCTGCTTCTGTAAAGCCTGCGATCAGCTCACCATGAAATACCAGTTCGTATCGTTTACTCATATTAGATAACAGTGAAACAGAGAAAAGGGGTTAGAACTGTTGAATATTTGCTTGAAGGAGTGTCCCTTAAGAAAACGTCAGCAGCCTTTGGAATAGTTATAAGCTGTTATTAGGATTTGAGCAACCTTTGATATGAAAGCAAAAATAGTTGTTAGACAATTTGATTTGTAGAGTAGTTTGAATTGCCGCCTTATATCAGTGCTTGTGTTTCTTGTGAATCATTACTACAAAGAAATTAGTACCTTTCTGTCATATTTCTGTAAATTGAATTACGTTGAATAAGTATATAGTTAGTTTGACAGAGGAAGTATCAGTTTGATCGCAGTATATCGGCATAAACGGAGAAGAGGGGCTTTGTACCAAAAAGTAATCACTTTAGCCGCCCTTCTAACGAGCTGGTCAGTCAGCTCATTTTGCTATGCACTTGAATTAGCCCCATTACCAGATTTTTCTAAAAGCCCTCAGCCTAAAATCACTTTATTTACGATTGCTGGCTCAAACACGATTGGTGCTAAATTAGGGCCCGAACTTGTTCGTCAGTATCTGGTGGATAAAGGGTTAACTGACATTCAGGAAAAAGAATTAGCAACTAATGAAAAGGAAATCGTTGGGCTTGCGAAACAGCAAAATAAAACAGTAGCCATTGTTATTAAAGCGCATGGATCATCTTCTGGGTTTAAAGCGATTGGGGCAGGAAAAGCAGATATTGCTGCTGCATCTAGGTCTATTAAAGCTAAGGAGCAAAAGCTGCTCAGCGCCAAAGGTGACTTTAAATACAATGTAGCAGAGCATATTGTAGCGATTGATGGGTTGGCGATTATTGTAAATCAATCTAATCCACTCAAGCAGTTGTCTGTGGAGCAGGTGGGCAGGTTATTTTCTGGTGATATTTCTAGCTGGAGCCAGATGGGTGGAGCACCTTTAAAGGTTATTCGCTTTGCACGAGACCAAGCTTCTGGTACTTGGGATACCTTTAATGGACTCATACTGAAGAATCAGCCACTTGTAGCAGGAACTGAGCGGTTTGAGTCAAATACGGAGCTATCCCGTAAAGTGGCGGCAAGCTCAGGGGCAATCGGCTTTGTTGGTTTAAACAGTATAGGAAACGCTAAACCACTAGCGATTTCGGCAGGGGGAGATAATTATTTAGAACCAAGTTTACTGAATGTGGCAACTGAAGATTATCCCTTAGGGCGTCGGTTATATTTTTATGTAAGCCCTAATACGCCATCAGCACTAGCGAAAGAGTTTGTTGAATATGCTTTGAGTGCAAAAGGACAAGAGATTGTGAATGAAGTAGGGTTTGTTGGGCAAAATATAGCTGTACTTAACCAGCAACTAGCTACGAAATTTCCCTCTGACTATATTGACCAAGTGAAAGGCTATCGTCGTTTATCTGTCAACTTCCGGTTTGAGGCAGGGAAAGCCAAGCTAGACAATAAAGGCAACCGTGACTTAAAGCGGGTGAAAGCCTTTTATGAGCAGCAAAGAAAAAATGGCCCTGTGAGCTTTATTGTGCGGGGGTTTGCAGAAGAAGCGGGTAATGAAAAGAAAACAGAGTTATTAGCTAACTTACGGGCAAAAATCGTCAAGCGTGAACTCATTAAAGTTGGGCTGGACCGCAACTCGTTGAAGGTTATTGGTTATGGAGCACTCCACTTAACCCAGTCCAGTAATGAACCAGGGACTAAGGTCAAAAATAGTCGCGTTGAAGTTTGGTTGAAAAACAACCCGTGATGGATTTGAGAGAATAAAAAAGGCCATTTAGAATGGCCTTTTTTTATTTTTACTTCTTTTTAGACTTATGAAACTTGGGTTTTTCTTCAGGAGCTTGAAATATTAAATAAAGCTCAGTCACAACATCAGCCAGTTGGTTAAACATGTCTTCTACCAGCTCAGAGTCTTCTCTCATTTCCACAAACTCAGGTTGATCACTAAATAATCCAGATAGCACCATAATTGGCAGTAATAATTCGCTGACTTCTTGGTGATCTTTGTTAAACCAAAGCGCTTCTGCTTCAAAAACGGTGGTCATAAAGCCAATTGACCAGGCTTCAGCTGCCTCCAGCCACTGCTCTTCTTCAGTGAACTGGAGGGGGAGCAAAGGTGGTTCAGCAAGATACAACTGGCGTTGAATTTGCTCAGTCAGTTTATTTAAAGCTGAGGTTAGTTCATCTCGCGGAAACGACTCAGGCAGAGTTGATTCACCAATTACAACCTGGCAAACAGCTTGCTCCTCAATACTGGGAATGATGGCGTTTGCTGTGAGTAGACCTAAGCACTCTAAACCTGTTAAACCATCCTCTTCCAAGGCGGGGTGGTCTAACAATTGCTCAAGTTGGTCAATGTGTTGTTGAAAAGAGGTGTGTAGCATTTTGTCTCAACTATCAAAAAATAAAATCTATTTTAAGTGTATTGGAGTGAATTGGAAATGCTGGTTTTTCGTTTAGCTATTTTTCTTGTTTGCTATTCAGGACTACTGACTCACTATATACTCTTGCATTTCCTGAAAAGACTAGTCCTGCAGAAGAGCGCCTTGCAGTTAACAACTTAGTGGCCTTTAAAATGTCACTTATTTATAGAGTGCAGCACTAGGTTTGCATAAACAGTGGGAGTAAAACTGGGTGAGCCACACTACGCAAGCTGAATTAAAGATCTTACTAAAAAAAGTGTTTGGCTACGATGAGTTTAGAGGGCAACAAGCTGAAATTATAACCACATTGGTTAACAATCAAGATGCGGTTGTGATTATGCCAACAGGTGCAGGTAAGTCGCTTTGTTATCAACTACCTGCTATTGCGCGTGCTGGTACAGCCATTGTGGTGTCACCTCTCATTGCACTGATGCAGGACCAGGTAGCTGGACTGGTGGAAAATGGTATTAATGCAGCAGCACTTCATGGGCATTTAACCAAGGAACAGCGTCAGGCCACGGAACAAGCATTATTGGCAGGGCAGCTCGATATCCTTTATGTGGCTCCAGAGCGTTTAAAAAGTGAACGGCTTAGGCGTGTGTTTCAGCAAATTCCTCTGGCACTGTTTGCTATTGATGAAGCCCATTGTGTTTCTCAATGGGGGCATGATTTTCGGCCTGACTATTTAACACTTGGCTGTTTAGCCCAGGAATTTCCGCATGTACCTAGAATTGCGTTAACGGCAACGGCTGATAAACGAACCCAGCAGGAGATAATTGAGCGCTTACATTTACAACAAGCGCAATTATATTGTTCAGGGTTTGATCGTAAGAATTTATTCTATCATATTGAACCCAAACAACAGCCCAGACAACAACTGTTGGATTTTTTATCACAACAGTCGGGAGAGGCTGGAATTATATACTGTGCCAGCCGTCGAAAAGTGGAACAAACAACTGAGTGGCTACAGCAGCAAGGTTATGCGGCACTGGCTTATCATGCGGGGCTGGATGCAAAGATCCGCGAAACCAACCAACGACAGTTTATTTATGAAGATGGTCAGCTAATGGTGGCGACAGTTGCTTTTGGTATGGGCGTAGATAAGCCAGATGTGCGATTTGTTGTCCACTTAGATATGCCACGCAGTATCGAATCCTATTATCAAGAGACTGGCAGGGCTGGGCGCGATGGCTTACCTGCAACAGCATGGATGCTTTATGGCCTGCAAGATGTGTTATTTAATCGCCAGTTACTAGCCCAATCAACTGCAGAACCTAGGGTGAAAGCAGTAGAGCAGCATCGCTTAGATACCATGTTGGCTTTATGTGAAAGCACCTGTTGTCGGCGCCAAGTGTTATTACGCTATTTTAGTGAAAATTACACTAAGCCTTGTGGTCAATGTGATTGGTGTGTTAACCCAGCCAGTACTTGGAATGCAACGGAGTCTGCTCAAAAAGCCTTATCCTGTGTTTATCGAACCCATCAACGCTACGGGGTCAGTCATGTGATTAATGTGTTGTTGGGTAGAAATAATAAGCAAATTCAGCAATGTGGACATCAGCAGCTGAGCACATGGGGAATAGGTCAAGAGCTTAATGAAGCACAATGGCGGTCGGTGTTTCGTCAATTAATTGCACAAGGTTATTTAGCGATCAGTATGGATGGTTATGGCACTTTGCAATTAACAGAGCGATGCCGCTCTTTACTGAGAGGTGAAATTGCTTTGTATCTGCGCTCAGATCAACGAGCAGTTAAACGACCGAAAGGCCGCTTTGAACTGGAAGTATCCCCTGATGATTACCCCTTATGGCATGCATTAAAACGGCTAAGGCGCCAGTTGGCAGCTGACCACCAAGTGCCCCCTTACCGAATCTGTAGTGATGCAACGTTATTTGCGATGTTACAACTGAAGCCAACCCAGCAAAATCAGTTATTACAAGTGCCAGGTATTGGCACTCATAAAAGACGACAGTTTGGTAATCAGTTTATCGAATTGTTTGCCGCTGCTGAATATGCTGGGGAAGAATTTTTAAACTAGTTTTCACTTAGCTGGGCTATTTTTCCCAAGGCCATTTTTGACGATCAGGAACAGCGCTTTTTACACCTTCCTCTGAGAGTAGAGAGTCATCAATAACTGGATTAGCAAGTTGCTGTTTAACCCATAATTGTGTAACCACTAATAGGCAGAGGAAATGATAAACCAAGTCGAAGTATGCCAGCCCTAAAAATGCACCACCTGTAGCATAAGCAATAATACTGACTTGGATCATTCGAGCTAGCTGGTTTGCCCATAACATGTCAGATCTATTTTTGGTATGACGAATAATCCAACTGCCTGTTCGCCAAGCAAAAGTAAAAAGTAGTAAAAATAAAAAGAGTCCTATAAAGCCTTGCTCACCCATCACCTCAAAATAAATACTATGGGCATCATGGACTCGTTCAGGGTTTGAGTAAATGGCAAAGTTTTCAGGAGTCCAGATTTTAAAACTACCCCCTGTAACACGACTTTTGGCTAAGTTAAAAGCCATTTCCCAGGCGCTTAAACGGCCAAGTCCAGAGTCATCAATCTCAGGGCCTTCATCCGCATTAGTAATGTATTTACCTACCACTGGAATAGACCCCATACGTTCAAACCAGTGACTAGGTAAAAAGGGTGTGATTGTTAATAGGCTCACTATGAAGACAATGGCTAGGGGAAGTTTATGGTTGCTTTTGAGCCATAAAAAACCAAGCATGCAGGCAAAAGCTAAGAATGCACCTCGCGAAAAAGTACTGAGAACTGATAAGGCGCATAACATTATACTGGCTAGCAGAAAGCGTTTTACCATTTTTTTGGAGCTGTTTTGGTAGAGGTAGACAAACAAGGGGATAATCATCAGGAGTGCAACCCCCAGCTCGTTATTACCTTCTATAACTGAGCCTGGAGGTCCCCATACGCGATGACTCAATCCAGTTAGTAGCGAAAAAACGCCACCCTTGATACCGAAGAATCCAACTGAGAGAGCCATCACCCAAACTAAGCCATGAATTCTCTCTTTGGATTGAATTAAAATCATGGATAAAAATACGAAAAACTGTACTTTCATCACTTCTATATAACTAACTAAAGCATCTTCAGGGTATATGGCAAATAGAGTGCTGATGTTAATCCAGATAATAAAAAGGATTAATGTTACTGTGACAGGGGTAACAGGGAGTTTTTTATTTTCTTTTGAAACAAGAAACGCGAATATGGTAACAATAGCCACAATGTAGGCAAAGGGGAAATTATAGGCAAAACCCCAACCTAGCCGGTGGGGGTTCATATAACTAATCCAGGCAAATAAGAAAATGCCGATATGTGGTCGGCGAAATACAAGCGGTAAACATCCAAAAACAATCAGCGTAACGATAATGTCGCGCATTTTCTATTCCCTTAGGCGTTACTTGACCAAGGTGGGCAATCGATTTACCCAACAGCTAATTAACAAACTACTTGATAGGAGATTAAGTTGCAGTAGAGAGGCTGCATCTAAGTAAACAGGTATCAAGACTGATGCATCTGATATATGGCAACTCATTAATCATATTTATCAAGTATGGTAATTGCGATCGCATTAAACAGCTGTATTAAAAATACTAAATAAAATAGGTTTAATAGCGAAAAAGCATGCTATAGGGTTAAAAACGACCCGTCAACGCCAAAGTGTAGTTTTAGGGATATTGGTTAACAAAATATTTAATTAAAGATTTGAATAAGAGAAGTTTTACCGATTTGTTTTAGTGATTGCCATGCTTACTCGTTACTTTTGAGAACAAAATAATCCGACTTTATAGAACTAATGAAGATGTGATTTATGTCTCGAATTAGTAAATAGAATAAGTGTAGGAAGTGATAATTGAGCATGGTCACATTATTAGAACCTAGCCTAAAGAAATGTAGTCTGTCTTATTCAAACACACTATAATCTTGCACCATTAATTATTTGTATCTAGTAGGAAAATATAAGCATTGTTAATGTAGCTTAACTGATCAGTAAATAAGTCTGTGAACTAGGCTGAAAATAAAGAGGTCAGCTATCCAGTTAACAACTAAAATCAACTTATCCAGGAAAACTTGCTTAACATTCCCACAAAATGCCAGTCATAGGTAGATCTGCATTAACTGTCTTGCGAGAAAAGCCGAGACGTGAGTAACCATTGGTGGTAGATATGATAAATAATAGCCTGAAGATTCATACCAACATAAATGATAGTGAGTTGTTTGTTGAATTTTCGAAGAGAAATGTCACCGATGAAGCCAATAAATACTGTATAAATATTCAATTGCCTGTTGTTGGATATGGAACAATTAATCAGTCGATACCTTTAGCAGATGATGATGTTAATAAACTATTTGAGTTTTTATCACCAAGATGAGCCTTAAGCAACAGAGGTACCAAGCTGTCGAGCAGAGAATAAACGCGTGAAAATATTAATTACTGCAGGTTATTTTCCTCCTTATTGTCCAGCGTCGGCAAGCCGGGTTAATAAGCTTGCGAAATATTTAGTAGATCAAGGTCATGATGTCAGGGTTTTATCGCCTAAAGATTCTCGCTTTCCAGAAACGTTAAAGGCAGAGATTCCCCAGGATCAAATATTTTATACTCACTATACAGATATCAATGACATTCCTGTTCGTTTTAAAAAAGCTTTTCGGTCAATAGTTTCCCAAAAAAATAAGTCGACAAATAAAGAGGTAAAACAAGAGCAGCCAGCAACCCCTTTAAAAACCACATCACAACCAGCAGTAATCAAAAAAGAATCTTTTATTAGCTGGCTTTATCGTGCCCTGACGAATATTCCGGATAACTCTGTAGGGTGGTATTACCATGCCATTAAAGCTGGGAGAACGCTTTTTAAACAATGGCGTCCAGATATTATTTTTGCAACAGCTCCACCATTTACTTCCTTATTAGTTGGATCTCGTCTTGCGCGTATAGCTGGCATACCCTGGGTGGCAGACTATCGTGACCTGTGGTCAGATCATGGTTATTATGATAGCGGCTATTTGCGTAGAATGGTCGACATACTACTCGAGAAGTATATGTTAAGTAACTGTAAAGGCCTGGTTACAGTTACAGAGAGTTGGACTGATCTTTTAAGGAAGAAAAGAAATAAACCTGTTATTTGTGTGATGAATGGATTTGATCCAGAAGACTTTTATTTGAATGATGAAAAGTCTGATGGAAATGAAAACTTATTAGTAGAAGAAAAAATTACAATTCTATATGCAGGCCATTTATATGGTCAAAAACGAGATCCTTCTTTGTTGTTTGAAGCGATAGGGGGCTTAGCAGACAAGGCAAAAAATTTTAAGATTATCTTTTATACTGAAAATGGTTTGGATGATTTTAACGCAAGTCAGAAGAAACTTGTTGCAAAATACCAACTTGAAAATGTAATAGAATTTAACACCTATATTCCTCAAAAAGAGTTGCATAAAGTTCAGCAACAGGTCGATATTTTACTGTTGCTACGCTGGAATGACCCTCGAGAAGATAGTGTAATTGCAGGTAAGCTGTTTGAATATATAGGTGCAAATAAGCCAATTCTATCGGTGGGGAGTATCACAGGTGAAGCAGCAGATATTATTAGAGATAATGACTTTGGTTGTGTATCTTGTGATCCTGATGAAATAGGACACTTTTTGTTACAAAAATTTCAGGAAAAGCAGAGTAAAATCCCTCTAAAGCTAAATGATAACAGTCGTAATAATTTTAAAAGAGTTGAACAGTTTTCTAAACTGGAAAAGTTTTTGAGTGATATTTCACAAAATAAGAACATGCCTTTTAAAAGTAGTGTGAATATTAGTAGCCAGTAACGTTTCTATTATTTACTCCTCATCAGGAATTGAATCACAAAAAATAAAGTTCATTCTGTTGATGCTTGAAGTAAACGCTATAATTGGGAGTTTCTTGAGAAAGGAAGCCAGAGTCATATCTTCTTGATATTAATTGTTCTGGGAGTTTAGTCACTAAGATATACTAGTATGTCTCTTCTGATTGTTAATTTCCTTTCCGATAGATACACACCATGAATGGATATGCTATGACAGATAGTGCAGTCCTAATTAAGACTTTTTCAAAATTTATTGGCATTGGGGTAATCGCGACCTTAATCCAATATATTGGAATGATTTTTTTTATAGAGTTTGGGGAGTTTAGTCAAACTCTTTCATCAGCATTATCTTTTGCTATCAGTGCTATATTCAATTACTTACTAAGCTATAGTTTTACATTTAGAGCTAGCTCCCGACACTCAACTTCACTCATTAAGTTTTCAATCGTAGCACTATCAGGTTTGGTGTTAAATACGGCGATATTTTACTTGGTGAAAAATAATATTGCTATCCACTACATTTTTTCGCAGTGTATAGCTACTGCTGCTGTGTTATTATGGAATTTCTATTTTAATCTGAAGTGGACCTTTAAATAAGTGCTCAATCTCAATAAAGCAATGTAAAAATTATTATGGACTTGATAAATAATTCTGCACCAACTCTTGCTGTGGTTGTACCCTGCTATAATGAAGAGGAAGTGCTATGTGAAACTAGCAAACGATTATCAACTATTCTCTTATCATTGATAAATGATAAATTGATTGACAGCAATAGCAAAATATATTTTGTTGATGATGGGAGTAGAGATAATACTTGGAAGCTGATTGAGAAAGAAAGTCAGAATTCTAGCATTCGAGGTATTAAACTCTCGCGCAACCACGGCCATCAAAAAGCGCTGTTAGCCGGTCTCATGACTGTCACTGAAGACATTATTATTAGTATCGACGCTGATCTTCAAGATGATACTAATGCTATTCGAGAGATGATTATAAAATATCAGGAAGGCTGTGAAGTTGTCTATGGTGTGCGTGACAAAAGAGAAACGGATACTGCCTTCAAAAAATTGACAGCTCAAGGCTATTACAAACTACTAGAAAAAATGGGCGTAGATCTTATATATAATCATGCTGATTATCGACTACTAAGCCGAAAAGCTTTAGATACTCTTAAAGAATTTAATGAAATAAATGTCTTTCTAAGAGGAATTGTTCCACTCATTGGCTATCAGTCTGGGATTGTTCATTATGAAAGAAAAGAGCGATTCGCAGGAGAATCAAAATATCCCCTTAAAAAAATGTTAGCCTTTGCCGCTGAAGGTATTACTTCATTTTCAAATGTTCCTCTCAGAATTATTACTATATTTGGTTTATGTGTTTCAGTGGTTTCTTTTTTCATGATCTTTTGGGTTTTTGCCGTGAGAGTATTCACCGAGGAAGCTGTACCAGGGTGGGCTTCTACCATGATACCAATGTTTTTTCTGAGTGGTGTACAGCTATTATCATTGGGTATTGTTGGAGAATATATATCAAAAATATATATGGAAACGAAGCGCAGGCCTAAATATATAATTGAGAAAATAATTTAAAATGTTAATAAAATTATTTGACAACATTAATACCAAGATTTGGTATATACTGCCATTGCTAGTAGTATACTCTTTCTTTTCAATGATTTTTATTCAGTCTGGAACTGAGTCGGATTATACCTATTTTTATTCCTTTCTATTAAGTCTTTTGAGCTTGCTACTTTTTTATAAAGCGAGTGAATATATAAAATTCAGTTTTCAAAATCAAACTACATTTGTGGTGATACCATTATATTATCTATTTTGGGTAGGACTACTTTTAAGGTTAGCTATTGTTTACTTTTTGCCTATTGAGCAAGCTTCAGATTCAGCTACTTATGTATCACTAGCACAGAATTTGATAGAGAATAATGTATATGGGGGGGAGGGGACTGGTCATGCATACTGGCCGCCAGGCTACCCGCTTGTATTGTATGCTTTGCACTTAGGGATATTTGATATTACACCATTTAGTATTTCGCTATTAAATATTATTATCTATATTTTTAGCTTCTACTTAATATATAAAACTACCAAGCGAATTGGTGGTGAAAAATCAGCATTTTTAGCTTGCTTGATTTTCATATTTTGGCCTCAGCAGATAATGATTACAAATGTTGCAGGAAAAGAAAATGTAGTTTTTTTGTTGCTTCTCTTATCTTTTTATATGTCGCTGGCAATTGAGTCAAAATATAAATTTGTTATTGTAGGAGCCTTGCTAGGCTTCTGTACTTTAATACAGCCAGGAACAATTTTTTTCTTTACGACAATATTGGTTTGGAAAATACATAAAAGAGAGAAGGTTAGGAATATTGTATCAACAGGTCTTTTCGTCGTCTTAGGCGGAGCACTTATTATTTCACCATGGACATATAGAAATTATAATATATTCAACGAATTTGTGTTGGTTAGCACTAATGGTGGGTCAAACTTCTATCGAGCAAATAATGAGCTCGCAACAGGTGGTTATACAGATCAAGGAAAGATTGTAATCACTAATCTATCAGAGGTAGAGGAAGGTAAGGCATACAAGCAATTGGCTATCGACTGGATAACCTCAAATCCAGCAGACTTTTTGTTGCTGATGGGTAGGAAGCTTATTTTGAACTTGGGTGATGATAGTGGTGGAGTTTACGCAACATTTAAATTATCAGAAAGTAGTCCTATGAAGTCTGATAGTGTTTATTATGCTCTAAAATTAATGTCAACTTTGTTTTGGGTGCTTTTGTGGTTGATTTTATGGGTTGGGCGGCGACATCTCATAAGGCAGCTAACAGAAAATCATAGTTATGTTTTTATTAGCCTTTGCTTCCTCTATTTTATAGTTGTGCATATGGTGTTTGAAAGTAACTCAAAATACCACTACCCGGGAGGGTGGGCACTTATTATATTAGTTGGGCTTGTAAGTTTAAAATTATTAAATCCGGAAAAGTTGGCTAAAGTGGAAAAATAATTTTAAAGCTGTTGCGAGTGATGCATAAGGAAGTATTTTTGTGGGATTTTATGTGCTACTAAAACAATAGCAAAGTTATTGAAGTTGCTTAGAGTAATGACTTGTCACCTCATAGGTCTAAAAATTGAAATTAAATTTTATATACAAATAGTATTAGTGAAATAAGTCTGTCGAGGAACAAGAGTTATGAAAATTATTATTCGTCCTATCAGAAAAAGAATGATGGTGCATCATTCAACAGAAGAATATTGTTTATGTAGTCAAGACCACTTTGTATATAAATATTATTATAAAGCTAAAAAATTTGAAGAGTTGTGTCGTATTCCACCACGAGATCAGACAATAAAAGGACGTTTGAAAGATACATTGGCTAGAAGTTGGATAATGCAGCAGCTGTCATCCTCTATCGGCATTGGTCATATAACTGAACTTCCTGATGGTACTTTGTTGATTTTATATGATCGAGTTTATCTATACCGACCAGGGGAAGGGAAAAAATATGCCATGCCAACGGATGAGTTGATGCAGAATAACATTTACCCTCCTTTGAGAAATGGAGTAGCTGTGCATGCTGTATCGGGACATGCTTATTTTGGGGAGTACAAAAACTCTGCTCCATCTGAAATTAGAATTATTAAAGTTGATGGTGCTACTGGTCAATTATCAGTCTGCTATACATTTTCTACCAATCAAGTAAAGCATGTACATAGTATTGTTTATGATCATTTTCGAAATCGACTGTGGGTAACCTCTGGTGATAGTGATGAACAATGTGGGATATTCTATAGCGATGATGAATTTAGTAGTCTTAAAAAACTAGGTGGTGGTGATCAAAGTTGGCGAGCTGTAAACCTGTTTCCTTTAGAGCGAACTATTTACTGGGGCATGGATGCAGGGAGAGATGCTCCAGCAGAAGCGATCAATAAATTATATCGTTATGATGTCACATCAAAAGATAAACAAGAAATTGCAGTCATAGGTAATCCAGCCTATCACGGCACGTTAACTACCAATCAACAAATGTTTTTAGGTGTTAACTATGAACCAGGTAGAAAGCAGAATACACAGGAAGAAGCATCACTCTGGTTCTCTGATGATGGGGACGAGTGGGATTCCATAGTAAATTTTCCATATCACTATTCTGGTAGAAAAAGTGGAAGTAGCTACGGTTACCTCTATTTACCCACAGGTATTTCACCTGAAAACAAGATTGTACTGACTGCTTCCAATACCCAAAAATATGACTTTACATTACTACAAATTGATATTATATAAAAAAGCCATTCGCTTTGGCTATATACTCTTCGCAAATGGTTTTTTATGCTTTGTTACCGTAGCTCTTAACCCCAGTTATTTAGCTTATCTAAACTTTTGATATTTCATCGCTCGGTAACCTCGCGTAAATAACCCTTCGCTATGAGTATAGTATATACCACTTTTTACACCTGGAAATGATTTATGATGGCTATAATAAATCCGTAAATTTACTTGCTAGAAATATAACGCTATTTTTTTGAGGTTTTTATTAATGATTCTGTTTAGGTGAAAAAAGTATAGTAACATTTGTAAGGGTATTAACTGCTTTTGCAAATAATGGTTTTAAACGATGTCTTTGATGTTCAGTAATGAATCCAATAAAAAAAGTTATAACTCCTATTAAAAGTAAAATGCCAAGTAAATTTAACCAGCTGTTTTTATTGTAGTTAATATGATACTCCACAGTTTTAATAATGGGAGCATGTACCAAGTAGAGCGTAAAAGTATAAGCAGCTAACTTAGTGATGACTTGGGAAAGGTAATGCTTAAATGGCAATTTATAAAATTGAGCTGCATATAAGTGAATTAATGTCAGAATGCCTACAAAATAGTCTGACAAGTATTTAGCTGCACTACCAAGGGGGAAGTTCTCATTGAAGGGCCAAATTTCGTTACCTATTTTGACTAATACATTGTCTAGTTCAAGAGCCTTAAATATAAAATAAGTTAATACTGGTAGCCAGAAGAGCAGTTTGCTTTGGACATTCGATAGCAGCCAACGGGACCGGTTTTTGTACAACAAAACACCAGCGAGCCAAAGTGGAAATAAAAGCCATAATTTGTAGCCCACGAATACAAGTAATAATATTAAAGTAAAGATTCTTTTTCTTCCTCTCAAGAAGAATATGGGAATGTATAAGATATAATACCAAACTTCGTATCCTAACGACCAGTAAGGTGGTATCGTAAATGGTTGTTCAGATAAGGTCCATATTTCGCCAAGAAATAATAAATGAAAAGGGATGTATAGGTGCAGTTTTTCATATTGGTAGAGCCCAGAGTAGGCTTCTTTATTATGTTGGATACCAATCAAGTCGATAGTGACTACTAGTAATAAGATGGGAAGAGCACAAGAATATATTCGAGTTGCACGGTCGGTTAAATATTCACTGATCGTAGGTTGTTTTCGATCTGTCGTATAAGCAATTACAAAACCTGATAAAACAAAAAAAATAATTACGGCATCACGACCTGCAGAAGGTAAATATTGGGATATTTCAGGGCTCAAAAATTGATATTGCTTTATATGCGATAGTACAACGGCTAATGCTGCAAGAAAGCGACATAAATCAAGATATATTGAGTATTCTCTTTTCAAGGCATTATCCCTTAAGTCCTAATTTGTTCTTGATTCTGGTGAATAATTGATGAATATACGGCATAGGGTCATTCCATCGCTTTATTGCTTGGTAAACTTTAGCATTCTCTGGGAAACCGGTTTTTCCAGATGTTTTCATAGAAAGAGAATCAGAGATAAACTCTTGCCATACGATGGGAGATGATGAATTTTTTGATTGGGGTATTGGATGTTTTATAAAATGATATAGCATCGACTTCAATATATTGACGCCTGATAAAGTAGCGATTTCATGTTGAAAGTCGGTGCGTCCAACAGTTGGCTCGACCATGATAAATTCACCTGAGATTTTATCTTTTTTAAATTCCATTCCAACCAAGCCTTTATAATGAATAGCCTTAAAAAACTTGTGGCAGATAGGCTCAAGAACATGAGCTGTCTCTGGAGCATTGATGCAACTAGCTGTTCCTCCAACATTAACTGGCCAGGAGCGTAATTTACGACCAGTAAATGAGGATACTGGGTTAGAATTCTGGTCATAATAAATGATAGAGAAATAAATATCACTATCATCACCTTCTATCCATTGCTGTAAGATCATGTCATTTAGAATAGGTTTTATTCTTTTGTATAATTGTTTTACTTCTTCAACAGACTGAACTTTGTACGCTTTCTTAAAATTTCTTCCGTATTCTGCATTTTGTTCTAAAGGTTTAAAAACACAAGGAAAATGCATCTTGTATGCTTTAAGAATATCGTCTTCACAACTAATCGTCATTGTAACTGGTACTGGTGCTTTATGTTTACATGAAATCTGATAAAAATCTGCTTTGTTTTGTAAATGGCAGACTAGCTCAATGCTTGGTAAATTAATAAGATAGTGTTTTGCTAATATTTTCTGTGCTTTAGCAATTTGATAGACAGCTTTTTCTTCAGTAATAATCAGTAATGGTTGTTGTTTGAATGATCTAGCTAATACTAATAAATCATCAACTAGTGAGGGAAGAGAAGTAGAGGCAACTGGGTGTGGCTTTACATATCTTGAATGTGATGCAGGTGAATTTTTACCGCTGAATACAAGTGTACAAAGAGCATATGGACCAAGTGAACGAGCAACACCCAGGGCATTTATTCCACCTCCAACAATAACGACAGGATATTTCATATGGCTTATACTCATTTTAATTGAAGATTGTATATAGTGATCATTATACTAAACGCTTTTCTAGATATTATAGGAAGCTGGTTGTCAGTTATAACATACTATACCCGTAGCAAATAATTTTATGGTTTCCACTCTAACTGCTAGTTTTGGCCTTGGTATACTTTTAGTAAGGTATTCAATGGGGGTATGCAATTGGATCTTTTATAGAGCTAACTTGTTCTTATAAAGGATGTTAACTCTTTTAATGTTTCTTTAAAAAATAGTGATAACAGAGTCAGATATGTTATAGCGCCGATGATGATGGCAGCCATAAATATCTGAAAATCTGATAACCATCCATATGTTTTAAAGTAAAATAATAAGACTAAAATGGCCATGATTGTGCTAGCCAAAAAGCCAGGTAATAAGTTTTGTAGAAACTCTTTAAAACTGATATTTAGGGCTTTACATGATATATTGGTGCAAAAGATAAATTGTATGGGCGTGACTACTAGCCAAGCTAACACTAAACCTAAAATGCCATAGTCTATAAATACTATTACTCCTATTGATAAACTAGTTATCATAATTATTGTATTAAGCAGATTAACTTTGGGTTTGCCAATGCCTTTAGTTGCGGGAGAGAAGAGGTTCATTGAGAATCTGAGTGGCACTACAAGGCAAAGTAATGTGAAGGGCAGAGCAGTATCTGACCATTTGTCACCAAGAATTAAAGGTAATGTATAATAACCGGTAGCAGCCATTCCGAAAAAAATAGGGAATGAAATAATCCCTCCTAAACGTTGACTCTTAAGAAAATAGTATTTAATTTCATGTTGATTTTGTTGTTTTTTTGAGTAAAGCGGGAAAGCAACTTGTCCAATAATAGGGATTAGTTTGGTCATAGGCAACATTGCCAGGCTAGCGGCAACAGCAAAGATTCCAATCTGTTCTGTTGTGAGGAACCGGCCAGCAATTAGCAGGTCAACTTTAGTGTAAAGTGACCAGATGATTGATGTAAGTGTAATAATGCTACCAAAAGCAATAAAATGTTTTATGTTAGTGAATTGGAAGCTAGGGACCACGATAAATTTTGCGATTACACAATAGCTGACAGCTTGATAAACAAACATAAATATCATAGACGTTACTAAGGCCCAATGTTGGAAGTTATTGATGGCCATAGTCAACGCAATGGCTGCTGATAGTATAGAGGCTATCAGATCAGCAATGGACTTCTTTTTAAAGTCCATTTCCCTTGAAAGCAGGGCTGAAGGTAAAGCAATCCAGGGTATTAATAGAAATGTAAAGGATAAAGCTATTAGCACCTCAAACAGTGCAGGTTCTGAAAAATATTCGGTCAATGGTCGTGCAATTGATATGTGAACCATAAAAAGAATTGCACATATAAGGATATAAAATCCCAATAAATTACGTATTTGATTTTTTGATAATTCTTTGGCTTGGATAAGGCTTTCAGCTAAGCCGTTACTGCTAATGAGTACGAATAATGAAAATGAAATTTCAGCTAAACTAATAATGCCATAAGCAGTTGAATTGATATAGCGAATAACTAAAAATGTTGATGCCCAAGAGAATAGTTGCGCTCCAAACCTTGCGGTTGCAGTCCAGAATAACGCAGTCTTGGCTTTCTGTGTAAACGTTTTATCCATAAGTTGAGTGCAAACAAAAAGCTTATATTAGATTTTTATTTGACTTCCAAAAGTCTATAGTAAAAAGTAGATGATCATATTTATGTAAAGATTGCGCTGTATTATGACTTAGTTAACCACTATTTTAACATTGCTAGTTTTAAAACCCTTCGCATTGGGTATATAACGTGCTCATAAATAAAATAACAGAAAACTTAAGTTCATATGAAACCAACGGTTACACTGGGGGCTTACTCTACTAAGTTTAGCTTTACAAATCAATATATTATAAGTGCTCTTCTGTTCTAGTCGATATTTTAAGTTCACACCAATACTACTCGTTAAACTTTGTGGGCTTTAATGCAGGGTGTACTCATCATCAGTCATTATTAGGTGTAAAAATAATAGAGGTATACACTTACAGTGTAGGATTATTTAGGGCAAGTTTTACAGTAGCAACTTGCTCTAGGGGCTTATATGGGCTAAACAGATGGAGTGATGACAGCTTATTGCTCCTGTATTTTCTTAATGAAATAGGGCTAATTACCCCATTTCATGGATTTATTTTTATGTGGGTTTATAGTAATTCACAGTATATTCTTTGCTAGCTTGACAAAACAAACCTCCTGTTTTTTATGCATCCTTTACTTTTCTAAGTAAAATCTAAAATAACAGGAGGCTGTGTTTTAGATTCAGGAACTTATCTTGTAAGCTATAGATATTATCTCACTTGTAAGGTTGTAGTATCAGATAACCGATAAGCTAAGACATATAACACTACTTCTGTATTGCTGCAGTGTTATATGTCTGGTAAGGCAGTTGGTATAGCCACAGACCTTGGTTTTGATCATTATAGCCAATAAAGCTGCTCCACTCAGGCACATATCTCCATCGACCAAAAATGCCTCGATCTTTTCGCTTTCCCCGGTGATTATATTGGCTGGGGATATTTCCTGTTAGTGCTGGTTGATGCTCTGTGAGTGTCCAAGTTTCAGGGTCCAAGGTGATGGTATTACTGCTACCATTCCATAATACAAATACTCTGTTAACGGTATCGTAATCAATCCCATAGTGGCGAAGTGAGGTAGGTTCCTCTCTCAGTTGGCCTTGTCCTAACTGAAAGCGCTCTCGTTTACCATTTTGGATGATATACAAGGGTGCGGCTTTAACTTTTGGTAGTTTACTACTTGAGTTATTCCAGTTCATGTTAGACAGGTCATAATAACTGACTTGTGAATCAAGTAGTTGAATAAATAATCGACGGTCTGTTGCAAAGCCTGATGGTGAAGCACCACCAAAGTCAGGGCCTGTAGGGGACTTGTGCTTTATCTGGTTGGTGACAGGGTCATAAGCAATCATTTTTTTACCGTTAGCTACTAATATATACCCTGTTTGTTTATCGTAAGCTGAGCTTAGTTTACCAGGTAAAGGGATGGTTTGTTGTTGAGCCCATTGTCTGGATTGAGGGTCAAAAAAATATGACTGCTGCTGTGATGTGGCTTTGCCCCGGCCATATAATGTTCCGGGTCCCATCCAGAACTTCCCCAGGTTAGGCAGATATTGAACAGCATCATAGGAGTGAGCAGAAGTAGGGGCTTGGTCCATGGTCAGGCAGTTGTCAACTGGCTGATTGTTAGGGTTAACACAATTACCTTGTGTGTCACGATAGTAAAGACTTGGTTCTGTTAGTTGGTGCCACTGTAAGGTTGTTAAATCTAGGCTGTATACTTCATTGCCTCCGTAGCTGTATCGACCTCCACCCCATAGTAGCAGCTGGCCATTACCAATTGCTCCACCAGACCAAGCTGATAACACGGCAGTTGGGCCTGTGTTTCCCCAGCTGTCGTGGGTTTTTTTAGGAAATACGTCAGCTAAGGTGTTATGGGTATTGACATAATACCATTGGCCAGGCTTCATATTGTTAACAATTTCGGTAATAGCTGTAACCTTGTTAGTGAGTTTGTCACTACTTACAGTTTTTGGCTCACTTTTATCTTTTGAGAAATTGGTGGTCTGGGCTGTGTTTAGACCAGGATTATGAAAGGCTGCTTCAACTTGGTCGTCGGGGTCTTCAATGATAATAACGTCGTCACCATTGTTGTTGTCATCATCATTTGTATCATCTTTGGATGGCGGTAAATTAACAGGATTGACCACTAGGGTTTGACTGGGGGTTTCAGGATGGTAACTTGACCCTTGTGTGTCGATGACATCATCAGTTTGAGTGTATTGGCTGCGAGGAACCAATGCTAGCTGAGGCCTTATATTGTAATTAGGCTTCATTGTACGATTAACAAAAGTTTCCCAGGCTTGCATTGCATTGGGGTAGTTTGAATCGGCAACAACAGCTAATGCAATCTGAAGATGAGAAGGGAAGCCCTCTGTTGATGTAGCATAACCAACCATTTCCCCAAGTTTTAATGTTTTTTGATTTTTTTGATTATAGTAATCAAACATTCCTTTGGAATTGCAAGGTAATTTTGCTAAATCAATACTGGTTGTTTTTGAAAATGCTTCAGCAAATGAACGATAGGTTTTGAATTGCTTGTTACCTAAATTGTCCCTGACTTTAAGGCTATAGTTGCTAGCAAAAATCCAGCAAAATCCGGGGTTAAGCATTCTTTCGACACTGAATTTAGCCCGAATGTCTAGAATGTTTTTGGCTTTAGTAAAGCCCAGTTCGTTTAAAAAGCCAAGCGACCAGGTATGAAGATCATCCATCCAAGGGGCGAGGCCTGTTTGGTTATCATAAGCTAACGGGTTGGTACCAGTGCGGACAGCAAAGTTGTCAATTAACGCTTCATTATCTTTACGGTCGCTATCTGTTTTATTGATATACATATCTTCTAAATAAGATAAGTTACTATCAAGCACTTGCTTGAAGTATGACTTAAGCGAACGTTGGTGGTCTGGAGTAATGTATGCTGCTTGCCCTAAGGTACGTAATGACCAAGCTTCTCCACGAATCTGTAGGTTTCTAAAAATACCTTTTCCTTTACGTCGATACCAAGGATTAGTATTGAGTAAGTTGTAAGTTACCCAAAACTGGAGTTCTTCTAAATAATAATAGTCACCTGTTAAAGTATAAGGTAGATAGGCTAAGGATGGCTGATGAGCACTGTCAGGTTTGTAAGGGATCTTACACGACGAACAGTTTGGAAATGCTTCAGACTTACCTGTTTCGGGGTTTTTAAAGTCATGCGGGGTTCCTTTTAAACCTGCATAAGGTTTTTTATCAATCCTAACGACTTGACCAGTTTGCTTATTTCGATAGTGGATAGACCAGGAGCCAGCTTGGCTGGCATTGCCCAAGGTGACATTTTTGAGTCGTTTATCCTGGCTAATTAAATAACTGGCAGTCCAGCCTGGGAGTGGCCCAATATCCGCACGTCCTCCCGTAGTAGGCATGTATGCTGTTACAGTGCCTATATTCATTAGTTGACTGTTTTTTTGGTAGTTCTGGTAGTAGTTATTAGCGGTGGATTCATCCACTTGAATAGATGGGTCATATAAAGGAAATGCTTTGGTATTTATTAAATAGTTTTTGTTAAAGACAATATGAAGAGGGTCATTGCCTTTTAAAATGACATCCCGTTTCCAGCGGGCATGATGATAGTGCTCAACGGCATTTTGCTGTAAAAGGGTTTTACCTTGGCTAGTCAGTGTAACATTATAGGTATAGTTGCGTGGGTTGGGTTGGTAAGCATAGGTATTCTCAACAACCACTGAAACTTTGGCTTTTTCATTATTACTGCCATACGTTCTTAGGTAGAAGCGAGCATGTAAGTGAGGGTGAGGTTGGCCCTGACTATTTTTAATTGGACTACTAAAAATAAACTCATTAGCAATACCACCCGCAAGCCACTGTTTTTCTAAGGTGCCATT
Source organism: Spartinivicinus marinus (assembly GCF_026309355.1). Lineage (NCBI taxonomy): Bacteria > Pseudomonadati > Pseudomonadota > Gammaproteobacteria > Oceanospirillales > Zooshikellaceae > Spartinivicinus > Spartinivicinus marinus. The sequence goes on along the minus strand of NZ_JAPJZK010000001.1, from coordinate 6,360,221 downwards.
TGTAATCACATCTGCCAGTTTGAGCTGATAAGCGGTGCCTTCAACATCAAGTAATAGGGTTAAGTCAAAGTTATATTGTTGTAACTGAGTGCGGGTAATGGGTGAGCCAGGGTTGGCACCAGTTCCTTTAAATAGCGAGAAGGTTTCTTGTGAGCTGTGAAGGTTGACTTTAGCGCTGATGATGGCGTGCCTCAATGAACCATCAGAGTGAGTCGCTTTTTTATCAACTTGAGTACGAATTAAATTGCCCTTAGCATTTTTTAACAGCACAGTTTCGTTGGCGCTGATTTCACCAGGTTTAAATACATGACCAAAGGTGATGTAGTCTGCCAGTGGTTTGTCTTCTGCATGGGTAATAATGATTTCAGTAATTTTTTTCCCAGCCTTCACAGGTGTATCAGGTGCTGGTTGGCTTGGTGCCGGAGGGTCGTTATTAACAACAGGGTCATCAGGCTCAGTGTCATTATTATCATTATCTCCAGCAGGTGATGATGGAGGAGGAGCATCAGGTTTTGTTGTAGTTGTATCTGGTGTTGGCTTGGAGCTACTTGAATCTGGACAGCCAGTCAGGCAGAGAGACAAAATGCTGGCTAGAGCAATATATATCGCTGGCGATTTCATTAGCACTTATCCTTTAATTTAACAATATAGGTTGTTGGCGCCAATGTGTTTAAGGCATGACTTATTGTTCAGAATATAGCTTAGGTATATAAGCCAAGAGCGAATAAAAAACCAACAACTCAGTTAATAAACTTAATGAGTCAATTAATAAAACCTGTGCGAACTTACCAATTAGATTCCCTGTTCAGTACTTGATCAACTCTCAGAGCTAAATCAACCGCTACATTCCTGGCGCTATTGTTCCCTGTGTAGGCCAATAATGACACCCTTAGTTCAATGAAATGGCATTATTTGAGAATAAATACATAGGTTTTTTTATAAAGGATGAGCCGATTAAAAAATTAGTTGTTAAATAGAAAGAATATTCAAATAGATTTTTCAGCGATAAAAAAATAGACATTAAAAAATAATGTGCAGTGTATTGGTTGTTTGTTGAGATATGCTTTTTACTTCTTGGGATTACCTATTTAATTAGTAATGCCTTATTGAAGTGTAGTTATCACTTGTCTTAAAGAGAGGAGTGTAATTGAATGTTGCGGTCACACTGCTGCTGTTAGCGGCTGTCGACATTGTTTGCAAATATAGCGTATCCCTTGCTGAGCCCGTTTATGTTGAATTGGCCCTAGCCAAATAGGTTGAGCACAATGACAGTGATAACGGCGCTGGTTATTGAGGGTAGCTAAGTCATATTGATGACAGCGCTCAGCTGGACAGTGAAATACTTGTTCCATCACAAATTGCCACTCTTTACCATGAGGCTTAATGCGACTGCCGTAGATGAGAGGGGCAACTAGATGTGCCACTTCATGGGCAACGGTATGCGTGATAAAGTGTTGTTGATGGTGAGATAGAAATAAGGTATTGAAACGCACTTCATTGTTGACCCAGTCAGCAGTACCTGCGCAAGTACCTGTTAGATCAAAACGAATGCTGGGCATTTGAAACATTCTACCAAAGCGGGTTTCAGCTAGACAGATTAATACTCTTACTCGCTTAACCACTGCATCTTCAAGCATTTTAACTAACACATCAATTGCCGAATAGATTATTCGGCAATTGTAGGCTGTTGACTTGTGACTGCCAAGAGAAATCAGAATACTACTTGTGAGGGGCCAATACCAATGCCCCAAAATAATACGGTGATAGTCATCATGGAAACTAGAACGACGAGCCCAACACAAAGCACACTGCTAGCAAATAGAAAGCCGACTTCTTTAGGGATTTTCATCATGACAGGAATACCGGTATAGAGAAGGTAAGTTGCATAGCTGGCTCCGGCAATGACAAGAAATAGATTTAGCCATACATTGGGTAATAAGGCCCCCAGACCAGTTAGAAATAAAGGAGTGGCAGTATAAGCAGCAAAGACAATGGTCTGACTTAAGGTTGTGTTGGCATGATAGGTTTTTGCCATCCACTGAATAAAACAGCCCATTACAAAAATACCTGCTAACATCGCCATATAGCCCAGTAGAGCCATCCCTGCAGCATTGGCTTCAGTGAGTTTGACCAGCTTGTCGGTGCCGACTGACCAACCCACTTGAGTGAAGCCAATATACCCGCAAATAGCAGGGATCGCTGCAAGTAATAGAACATGAGTTAAATAAATTTTACTAACGGAATTGGATTCATTACGGATGAGTTGCCATTCTTGTTGAGGGGTGGTAAATAGACCCCAAATGTGATTTAACAGCACTGTGTTACCTCCTTGGCTTTTTTAGTATCAATCAAAGTAGGCATTAGTCAGTTAGAAGATGTCCTACTTGTTGACTCTCGAAAGCAGCTTACGGAAAACAAAAAATTTGTTTCGCCGCATTTAGATTACTCTGAAAACTTAAGGGAGTAGTGTAAATGGCTGCTTTGCGTACCTGTTATTGTTAGTTTATGGCTTGTTTTTTATGAGTTTTTATTTCTTTAATTAGTTTGTGTTAAATCCAGTTAACAGGCTCAGTATAAATAAATCAGCTTATTGGGTCACTTGGTTTGTTATAGTTTTCAGTGCTTACAAAGCGTTTTTTAAACATTATTAACCTTTTTCCTTATTTATATGACTAATAGTTATGAATAAAACATATCTTTAGTGTGAAAATGAAAGAGTTATCACTTCGTACCTTTCTTTTACTAATGTAAAGAAGGCTGAATTTATTGGGAGGTTGATAAGTGATTGCAATGAAACGTAAATTATGGTGTTTGTTATGGGGCTGGGCTGTATTGATCGCTTATCTGCCTACTCTTTCTGTTGCTGCACCAAAAGCCAATTTATGGCATTTTTGGCAAGCCAGTAATGAACAGAGCAGCCACCAGATTAACCACCAACCATGGCAGCAGTTGTTAAAGCAGTATTTGGTGGTTAAGCCAGAGGGCCATTTGTTTAATTACAAGAAAGTGAGTGCTACCGATACACAGAAGCTGGCTCGCTATATCGAGCAGTTGAGCCATATTGATCCGCGCCAATATAAAAAACAAGAGCAGTTTGCTTATTGGGTTAATTTATATAATGCGTTAACTGTACAATTGGTGTTGAATAGCTATCCTGTCAGTTCCATTAAAAAACTGGGTAAAGGTTTCTTTAGTTTTGGCCCTTGGGATGATGAAATTATTCGTATTGCTGGTCAGGCAATTACTTTGAATGATATTGAACACCGTATTCTCAGGCCTATTTGGCAAGATCAACGGATTCACTATGTGGTTAATTGTGCCAGTTTGGGATGTCCTGATTTAGCTACTCAAGCGTTAACAGCCGCTAATCAAGAGCAAATATTAGAAGCTGCCGCCAAACGGTTTATTAATCAGGCTAAAGGCGTTTCGCTCTCGAAACAAGGACTTGCGTTATCAAAAATATACGACTGGTATCAAGTTGATTTTGGTGATAACGAACCAGCTTTAATAAAGCACTTACAACAATATGCTCAGCCAGTTTTGCGTAAACAATTAGCGCAGTTTCAAGGAAATATCAGCTATCAATATGATTGGAATTTAAATGAAGTGAAGTAAAAAGAGGTGACATGGTCGGCTGGTTAAGCATTTTGCTACCAGCCTGGACAATTGGTTGCTCGCAAGTCAGCTACAGGGAAATAAGTTTCACCATTGATGGCTGTTCTTCTGTATCGGTGTTTTCATCAGTAGCTGCTTGGTAGTCTAAGCTGGGTGGATCAAAGGCCTGATCTCCATCAGGAAATGGTTGGTCTTGTGTCGTTAGTGATTGAAAGTCAAATAGGCTTGTGTCTACCATATGCGATGGGACGATATTTTGCGTCGCGCGAAACATACTTTCAATACGCCCAGGGAATTGACGATCCCATTGGTTTAGCAGGGCTTTCATCTGTTTTCGTTGCAGGTTTTCCTGAGAGCCACACAGGTTGCAAGGAATAATAGGAAAATTCTTCAAGCCTGCGTATTTTATAATATCTTTTTCACGGCTATAGGCCAGTGGGCGAATAACCATATGTTGACCATCGTCAGAAACCAGCTTGGCTGGCATAGCTTTCATTTTGCCGCCATAAAACATATTTAATAACAGGGTTTCGATGATATCGTCACGATGATGGCCCAAGGCAATTTTAGTGGCGCCCAGCTTTTTTGCGGTGCTGTATAAGATACCCCGTCTCAGTCTTGAGCATAAAGCACAAGTCGTTTTTCCTTCGGGTATTTTGTCTTTGACAATACTGTAAGTGTCTTCTTCAACAATTAAGTAGTCAATATTTAATGAGTTTAAATAGTTAGGTAGTACTTCCTCAGGAAAGCCTGGCTGCTTCTGGTCAAGGTTTACCGCCACAATAGAAAAGCTGATTGGGGCATGTTGCTGTAGATTTAGCAAGATATCCAGCAGGGTATAACTGTCTTTACCACCTGACAAGCAACACATGATTTTGTCACCATCTTCGATCATATTGAAGTCGGCGATAGCTCGGCCTACTTCGCGACGTAAGCGCTTTTGTAGCTTGTTAAGGGTGAGTTTGTCAGATTTTGGCTTTTGCATAGACATCGTTACTGCTAAGTAAAGGCAACCAGATAATGGGGGGCTGATTATACCTGAGCCTGCTGTTAATGAGAACAAAGTATGTGAGTAAGGGGAGGGCAAGCAAACTTTTTGTCTGTATTGCTTGCCCAAACAATAGGAACGTTAGAAAACGCTATAGTTAGATAGAGTAAATCAATAACAATTGTTAATAACGAATGTGAAAGTGGTGAGGCACTGCATGACATTATATGAAGACATAAAACGTCAACTACAGGCTAAACAGATGGAGTTGGAACAGCGATTGTCTCGATTGAAGCGTGATGCAGTAAAGCCCACCAGCCGAGACTGGTCAGAGCAGGCACAAGAGCGTGAAAATGATGAGGTGGTTGATGCACTAGGTAATGAGACTTTGTCAGAACTGATCAAGGTCCAGCGTGCATTGACACGTATTGATAATGAAGAGTATTTGTTTTGTAGTCATTGTGGGCAGGAGATTGCACCTGCTCGATTAAAGGTGATGCCTTATACGGACTTATGTATTCAATGTGCGGAGCAGTTGTCAGGTTAAGCAAAGCGGTAATATAACAACATCTACTTTTGCTTAGAGAGTTAAGTAGTAAGCAAATACATATAAATCAAAACAACAGACTCTATTGTTAGCCTGTTGCAATATTTAACATAAGCAAGTGCTATATTGAACTATCAGGCGGCTTGAGGTCTACCCAGAATATATTGATGGTAATTATGGATAAAGTCGTCTAGTGAGGCCTGGGGTTTACCATGGTAATAACGGCGCCAGCATTTTCCCAATAGCCCTAAATTGGCAGGATCACCTTTAGTCGGAAAATTCGGGACACGCTGGTAAACCATCCAAGCAATAGCTGTTGCATAACTGAGATTAGTAGCTAATTCTTGGTGGGGATTTTCCAAAAATTCATGTTGGCTAGCTAATCCCCTGACCTGACTTGCCAGTTCTGGTAGTTGAACCAAATATTTATCCCATATATTTCTATGCATCAGGGGAGTAATGCAATAAATGCCATAGGAGTGGTGTTTTTTAGGGCGTAGGTAGAAGCCAAGCCCACTTTCCTGAGCAGCTGTCCCCATTAGCAAGTTTTCTGCTAAGCAATGCTTGATTTGCAATTGCTTTAAAGTGGGTTGAACGACATAATGTCTTAGCTCTTCTGCACAAATGCCCATTATTCAACTCTCATTTTCCCTACGTTTATTGTTTTTAATGCATTTTTTTGACCAGTATGGGCCTTTACTGCTATTGGCATTCCTTTTATTCGTTGCAAAAAAATGACTTATCTTGAATACAATCCTATTTTATGGTTAGTGTAGACTGAAATACGCAACTTAACGGCTTGCTTTACTTGGAAAAAGTTAAAAAGTATTTAGTAAGGAAAATGCTGTGAAGTATGGAGTTAGCAGTAGTGGAAAAAGCACTTTTGCTTGTTAACCTGTCCGATGTTTGTTGAGTAAGATGAAAAAGATAGTTGGGAAGTGATCAAATAGCTGACAGTGTTGTCATTTAAATGACGGTGAAACTAGCGGGTTTATTCTTAGATGACTGGCGCACCCTTTGAGGGGTGCGATCAGAAGTAGTTAACACTGACTAATCTTTAGCAAAGGCACAAAGTGTATAAACGGGAATATCTGAGTCTTGAAGCTTTTGGCTACCACCTAAATCTGGCAAGTCAATAATAGCCGCTGCTTCATAAATACTACCCCCTAACTGTCGGGTTAAAGTTGCTGCAGCAAGTAAAGTGCCTCCTGTGGCAATCAAGTCATCCACGAGTAGGATGCTTGCACCACTTTCAAAGGCATCATGTTGTATTTCTAGTACTGCTTTTCCGTATTCGATGTCATATTCTTCTGCAATGGTTTTCGCCGGTAGTTTGCCTTGTTTTCGAAATAACACTAGTGGTTTATTCAACTCATAGGAAATGACTGAGCCAAGTAAAAAACCTCGGGCTTCCATGGCGCCAATATGGGTAAAGTCGGCATCTACATAACGTTGAATGAAGCTATCAACTACCATGCGTTGGGCTTTTGGTGATTTAAATAAGGGCGTAATATCACGAAACATTACACCAGGGCTGGGCCAGTCAGGAACATTACGAATTAATGACTTTATATAATATTCGTCAAATATCATTATTAGTTTTCCAAATAATGGTTTATCGATGCTCTCCCCAGCTAGGGAAGGGCTAGCCTGTTAATGAGTCGTTGGCTTGGTTAACAGGTTTGCCTCCAGCTAAAGAGCAAATAGTCATGGAATCTTTGATCAGGACTTCCTTGCCATTCGCGTCGATTAAGCCATTTTTTTGGAAGCGCGTGAAGACACGGCTAACCGTTTCTACCGCAAGTCCCAAATAATTACCCATCTCATTGCGAGACATGGGGAGTCTGAAAGCCTGAGAAGAAAAGCCACGGCGACGGAAGCGGGCAGCTAAATTTAAGAGAAAGGTTGCAATACGTTCATCGGCATTTTTCTTACTGAGCAACAACATCATTTGCTGATCTTCGCGAATTTCTTTGCTCATGATTTGCATTAATTTACGACGGAGCTCGGGCAGGGTACTGGCAAGTTCATCCAGTCGTTCGAAGGGGATTTCACAAACCATAGTGGTTTCTACCGCTTGGGCTGATACGGGGTAATGCTCGTCATCAATACCACTTAACCCAACTAATTCACTTGGCAGTTGGAAGCCAGTAATTTGTTCAACACCATCATCAGTGGTGGTGTAGGTTTTTAAGGCACCCGAACGAACGGCATAGATAGAGCTGAATGTGTCACCTTGGAAAAATAGGTGCTCGCCTTTGCGTAATGGTTTGCCTCGTTTAATGATGCTGTCTAGCGTATCAATATCTTCTACTTTTAAGGCAATAGGCAGACAAAGGGTGCTTAGAATGCAATCTTTGCAAGCGACTTGGTTGATAGGTTTTACTTTGGCAATCATTGTTACGCTGAGGCCTCGAACGCAAAAATTGTTAATTTAGGCTAACGGGTACATTGTGATTATTGTAGGGGGTGACCCAGTTAGCAACAAGCGAAAGTTTTTAGTATTAAATAACTTTAGAAAATAAATTCTCTGATGATTGTTTGCTTGCTAGATATCGATCAAACACCATACAGATATTTCTGGCTAACAGCCTTCCATTATTGGTGATGATTAACTTGCTATCAGTTAGGGTGATGAGCTTATCTTCAACCATTGGCATGAGTTGCATAATTTCTTTCTGGAAATAAACGTGCCAGTTTATACCGAAAGGTTGGCAATACTTGGCTAAATCTACCTGAAAGTGACAGATTAGCTGTTGAATAATACCTCGTCTAAGTAAATCATCCTGATTTAATTGAATACCACGTTTAATGGGTAGCTGATTATTTTCGATTGACTGAATATAGTCATCAAGTGCAGTGTGGTTTTGGCAATAAATATCATTAATCTGGCTAATTGAAGAGACGCCAAACCCAATTAAGTCACAATGGCCATGGGTGGTATAGCCTTGGAAATTACGATGTAATTCGCCTTTTGCTTGAGCGGTAGCCAGTTTGTCATCAGGTAAAGCAAAGTGATCCATGCCAATATAGTGGTAGCCAGCTGCCTGTAGCCGATCAATACTGTGTTGTAAAATACTGAGCTTTTCTGGAGCAGAAGGTAAGTCGCTGGCTTTAATCCTTCTTTGAGGCTTAAACCGATGGGGTAAATGAGCGTAATTGAAAATAGATAGCCGGTCGGGTGAGAGCGCAATGACTTTATCAAGGGTTTCTAAAAAACTGGCAGTGGTTTGAAAAGGTAATCCATAAATTAAATCCACATTAATGGATTTAAATAATAATGCCCTGGCTGCTTCAAAAATAGCTTCTGTTTCAGCTTCTGATTGAACGCGATTAACCGCTTTTTGTACAACTGGATTAAAATCCTGAATACCTAAGCTAATACGATTAAACCCCAAGGAGCGTAATAATCCCATGGTTGGCCAGTCAGCTTCTCGTGGGTCTATTTCAATTGAATAGTCTCCGTCAATATCATCCACCAATTGAAAGTGCTGCTCCAGCAGCGTAAACAATTGGGTAGTTTGCTCATGGGTCAAAAAGGTAGGGGTACCACCTCCCCAGTGTAGTTGTTCAACCACAGGCTTACAGTCTAACTGTTGAGAGACAAGCTGGATTTCTTTTTCCAATACCGTTAGATAAGGCAGGGCTTTTTGCCGATTTTTGGTAATTATTTTATTGCAGCCACAGTAATAACAAACACTAGCGCAAAACGGGATGTGTACATAAAGTGACAGCGGTGTTTGCTGCTGTTTGAGTTTTGTTAAAGCTTGTTGATAGTGGTCAGGCTCAAACGATTCTGAAAACTCAACGGCAGTAGGGTATGAGGTATAACGTGGGCCTTGCTGATTATATCGTTCGATAAGCGAGGACTGCCACTTCAAAGGTCCTAACATAAACTTGGCCTGTCACTGTTGATACAGATTAACAGTGTAAAGCGGTGGTCTGGAAAAGAATTGACATGGGTCAATGATGATGAGCATGATTCTCATGGTTTGGCATTAACAGCGCTTGGTGAGGGCCAGGAATCGTCCATATACCGAAACCAATCATAATGATCGCTGCCACTGTGCGGGTGAGGTGGTGGGCAACAAATTGCTTTAGCGTATCAGCGAAAAAGCCAGTGGCTAATACCGTAGGCAGTGTTCCTAAACCAAATCCCAGCATCAGCAGTCCGCCATCAAGTGTATTGCCACTGGCAGCAGACCAGGTTAGGGCGCTGTAAATAAGCCCACAAGGCAGCCAGCCCCATAAAATGCCTAAACAAAAGCCTTGTTTACTGTTAGTTGCGGGTAAAAAAGGTTTGGTTAATGGTTGAATATAGCGCCACAGATGCTGTCCCGCTTTTTCTAGCCACGTCAGTGCTTTCCACCAGTTAGCGATATAGCAGGCCATTAAAATCAATAAAATGCCAGCTAACCAGCGGAGCCCTTGGTTTGCTGCAGGCCCCAGCTGCTGAATTGACCAGCCTAAACTGCCTACTAACATGCCTGCTAGGGTATAGCTGGTAATGCGGCCGGTATTATAACTGAGTAGTACAGGTAGTTTTTTTTGCTCAGGCAAGTGAAGGCTGATTGCTGCCATGATTCCACCACACATCCCCAAGCAGTGAGCACCACCCAGTAAGCCCAATAAAAAAGCACTGATTAGTTGACTTAGTTCAATGCTCATTGTGGTTTATCAGTATCAGGAACAGATGAGTTTTGTTTATCAGTAGGTGCTGACTGGTTTTTCGTTTGTTTTTGAGGAGATGGTTTGGATTCATCATCAAATAAAATACTGTGAGCGGGACTTTCTAAATCATCAAATTGGCCACTATCCACCGCCCAGAAAAAAATCCACACCCCAATAGCAACAAAAATCAGGGCAATGGGAATTAGTAGGTAAATTGACTCCATCATCAGACGCCTGTGGTATTTTGGTGGGGTTGCTGACTATTCCATGTGAACTTAGCTGTTGTATCAGGCTGAGCTTGATTGACTTGCTGGGCATTCAGTCTAAGCGCATTCAGTACCACAACTAGAGAGCTGCTGGTCATTCCAATAGCAGCCGCCCAGGGGGGAATCATGCCTAGTGCTGCCAAGGGCAGTGCTACCACATTATAAGTTAGCGACCAGATTAAATTACCCCGAATAATTTGCCGGGTTTTTTGTGCTTTAGTTAAGGCAGTCAGTAATGTGGCAAGTTTACCATTTAGCAAAATCCCATCAGCATGGGTTTTTGCTAAGTCGGTGGCAGAACCCATAGCAACCGAAACATCCGCAGCGGCTAATACGGGAGCATCGTTTACACCATCGCCCACCATGAGCACTTTATCCCCTTGGTCTTGTAAGGCCTTGATGTAAGCCAGTTTATCTTCAGGAGAAGCCCCTTGCTTAAGGTTGTGGATAGTTAAAGCCTGGGCAGTAATGCTGGCCTGTGCTGAGCGATCACCTGTCAACAAAGAGAGCTTGAAACCATGTCGCTGTAAAGCTGTGACAGTATCAATAACCTCTTCTCGCAAACTATCATTGACTTCAAACCAGGCAATAGGCTGCTGATCATCTGCCAGTAGTAGCCAATGGCCATGGCTGGAAGGAGGAGTAACTTTCTCTGTAGGCCAGGCATAACTAGCAATACCCATTCGATAGTCAGTACCATCAATTGTGCCACTGATGCCTTGGCCTGGCGTGTTTGTAATATCGACTGCTTGGTAGGCAGAAGAGGCTGGAAAGGCCTTTGCTATAGGGTGTTCTGAGTGTATTTCTAACGCAGCAGCTAAGGCCATGGCTTGATCAGTCTTGATTGCTGCTATGGGTACCATCTGGGTGAGACTGAACTGTCCAGTGGTGAGTGTACCGGTTTTATCAAACACAATATGGCTGATGGTGGTTAAGCCTTCTAGCAAGTGCCCTTTGGTGATTAGAAAGCCTTGTTGTTGTAAAGCATAGGTCGCAGCAGTTAATGCTGTGGGGGTTGCCAATGACAAAGCGCAAGGGCAGGTAACGACTAACACTGATAAGGTAACCCATAACGCATCTTCTGGTGCTAGCCACCACCAGCTAAAAAATACCAGAGTTGCAATAACCAGTACGCTTGCCACAAAATAATGGGCAACTTTATTTGCCAGTAAGGCAATGGGTGGTTTGTCTTGTTGGGCCTGGTTTAGCAATTGCTCGATACAGGCCAGTTGAGTATCGAGACCCGTATGAGTGACTTGCACTTGAACGGGCTGGTCAACATTGATGCTGCCAGCAATCACCTGATCACCAGCCTGGCGTGGTTCAGGTAAAAACTCGCCGGTGAGGGCTGCTTCATTAATCGTGGTTTGCCCAGCCAAAATAGTGCCATCAGCCGGTATTGTCGCACCAGGCTTGACCAGGATAATGTCAGCGGGCTTGAGAAGGGTTAAGGGGATAACAGCTTCTTTGCCCTTAGAGAGAATAGTCACCTGATCAGGCAATAGCTGATTCAGCCGAGAGCTACTCAGGTGAGCGCGTTGGCGAGTGTTAAATTCTACAAACCGGCCCAACAGCAAGAAGAAGGTAAACATACAGACTGAGTCAAAGTAGACTTCTCCGCTATTGGTCAGCATGGCCCAACTACTGGCTGAATAAGCACCGCCAATGGCTAGGGCAATGGGAACATCCATACTCAGCTGGCGAATACGGATATCTCGCCAGGCTGTTTGAAAAAACGGCTTAGCAGCATAAAACACCACTGGTGTGGCTACAATGAAACTAACCCAGCGCAAAAACCACTGATGCTGTTCCGCAATGCCTTGCAAGGCACCAGCATAGAGGGCAACTGCATACATCATCACTTGCATAGCGCCAATCCCAGCTACAGCTAGCTGGCGTACCATTTTATGGCGCTGTTTGGCCATCAGGTTTTGCTGTTGATTCGGGTGAAAAGGGAGCGGTGGGTAGCCAATCTGCTGGAGTGCTGCCATCAACTCACTTAATGGCATAATGTTAGCGTCCCAGCAGAGCTGGAGTTGATGTTGGGTAAAGTTGACGGCTGCCTGCTTAACCGCTGGGAATTGTTGCAAGTGCTGCTCAATTAACCAAATGCAGGCAGCACAATGGATATTTTCTAACAGTAGTAATGCTGTTTTATCCCCATTTGACTGGGTTTTAACAAAGGTATCCTGCAAGGCAGGTTCATCATACACTTGAAATTGCTGGGAAGCTGCCTCGGCTTTTGCCGCTTTGTTGGTGCGATATTGGTAATACTGATTTAGGCCGCCTTGATCAATGGCTTCTGCCACGGTTTGGCAGGCAGGGCAACACATAGGCTGTTGCTCACCAGCAACAGTCGCAAAAAAGGTGGCAGAGCCTGCAGGAATAGGCGTACCACAATGAAAGCAGCCAGTGAGTTGGGTCACAGCAAGATACCAGCCCGTTAACTAGCTTCAGTGGTGGCGGAGGCAGTATTGTTGCCTAAGCTGATGGACTCCTGTTCATTACTTAGGTACCAATCAGAAATCAACCGCCAGTCATTATCTGTATATTTATCCCGTTCAGCAGGAATGGTTTCCAGTTGAATGTAGCGTTTCCCTTTTACCTGCTGTTTTAGCTGCCCAACATAATGACCTTTAGCAATATGCTGCATCAGCAGGGATTGGTCATCATCAGGAATAGTGGGTGATATCAAGCTTAAACTGAGCCTGGTAGGGAATTGAGCTAAATTACCAGCGAGTTTAACCGTGATATCCCCGGTTAAATTATCAACCTTAATAGTGGCAACCAGCTGTAAATCTTTGGCTTTATAATCACGGGATAAGTCATTACGGATGGCCAGGCCATCTTTGTAATAATTATCCCGCACTAAGGTGTCTGCCCCATTGATTGAAACCGTAATCATCGCAATACCTGAGGCAATTGCCAGCATAGGAATTGCCATGACAAACCAAAACCAAAACTCTTTATACCAAGGGTTTACTGTCTGTTTTACGGTTTGCTCTGAGGTCTGCATAGTCATTACTTCAATCTAACGGGGTCAGTGGGGGCGATAAAACGACTTTCCTGAGTGGCAGCCAAATGTTCTCCATCTTGTGAAACCACTTTAAAGTGAAAAGTCATATTCCGGCTGGTAATTTTATCAGGGCTTAACTCCAGTCGTACAGGTACCATTTTTACTTCACCAGTAGGTACAACGACTTCTGTGTCTTCCGTGAGCTTCATTCCAGGTACACCACTGATAGTGATTTTAAATGGATGGTCATGCTGGTCCATATTGCCAATCTTGAGCATATAGACATTTTCAATAGTACCGCGGCTGGTCTCATTATAAAGCGTGTTACGGTCGCGGGAAATTTCCAGCGTGACAGGTACTCGGGTTAGAAGGGTATAGCTGAAAAAACCACTAACAATTAATAAAGCAGATAAATAGCCTATTAAACTGGGGCGGAGGATTTTGGTAGCTTTTCCTGCCAGGCTATTTTCTGTGGTATAGCGAATTAACCCTTTAGGGTAATTCATTTTTTCCATAATGTTGTCACAGGCATCAATACAAGCTGCACAACCTATACATTCATATTGCAAACCGTCACGAATATCGATTCCGGTAGGACAAACCTGGACACACATTTGGCAATCAATACAGTCACCCAACCCTTTGGCTTGATAGTCGCTGCCGCGTTTTCTTGGCCCACGGCTTTCGCCTCGATGAGGATCATAGGAAACAATTAAGGTGTTTTCATCAAACATCACACTCTGAAAGCGAGCATAAGGGCACATATAGATACACACTTGCTCACGTAACCAGCCTGCGTTGCCATAGGTCGCTAAGGCAAAAAAGGCTACCCAAAAATAAGCCCAGGGGTTTGCAGCACCATAGGCAAGGTCTGCTACCAGCTCATTAATGGGGGTGAAATAGCCAACAAAAGTAATGCCAGTGGCTAAGGAGACGAAAAGCCAGATAGTGTGTTTCAGAAACTTGCGTCGAAACTTATTAAAACCCATCTCAGTTTTGTCGAGTTTCATCCGCTTATTGCGGTCACCTTCAGTGATTTTTTCAGCCCACATAAATACCCAGGTAAATACACTTTGTGGGCAGGTGTAGCCACACCAGATCCGGCCAGCAAGTACAGTGATAAAAAATAAACCAAAGGCACAGATAATCAGTAAGGCAGACAGAAGCATCAAGTCTTGGGGCCAGAAGGTGATCCCAAAGATATGAAACTGACGAGCAGGCAAATCAAATAAAATGGCTTGTCGGTCTCCCCAGGGTAGCCATACAGTACCAAAATAGAGAATAAATAAAACAGCTCCGCCAATTATACGGAAGTTGCGGTATATACCCTTAAAGGCCCGAGTATAAATTTTGTCGCGCTTTTGGTAGAGATCGATAACTTCGATTAATTCTGGATCGTCCGGTTTGACTTCTTTTATAGGAGAGGTGCTCATCAGGTATTACCGGTAACTAATTAGAGGTTGTAGCAAAGCTAAAACGACTGAATTCATGAACTTTTGCAACACCCTCATTAATTATAGAGAGACTATAGTAATGGCAGAGAACGGCTAAACAATGTCAATTGCAATTAATGAGTAGATTAAAGCAAATGACCAGCTATATGGCTGGTCATTCAAAGGGTTTATTATTTGTGTGATAGGCTATATATATAGGCCGACACTACATGAACCTTATCAGGGCCAAGTATTTTTTCCCAAGCAGGCATTACACCGTTCCGACCATTTCGTAAGGTATATTCTACTTGAATTTGGCGTGAACCATACAACCAAACATCGTCTGTTAAGTTAGGTGCACCTACTTCAGCTTTACCTTTGCCATCATTACCATGACAAACGGCGCACTGAGCTTGGAAGGTTTTTTCGCCTTGGGCAAGTTCTTCTGAACTGGCTGATACGTTTAAGCTTGCTAAGCTACGTACATAACTGGCCGTATGCTTGATTTGATCTGGTGTTAATAATGCTCCCCAAGCAGGCATAAGACCGTTTTTACCACCCAGGATAGTGGTTTTGATTTGCTCAGGGTTACCACCATGAATCCAATCATTATCGGTTAAGTTAGGGTATCCATAAGCCCCTTTGGCATCTGAGCCATGACATATAGCGCAGTTGCTGGCAAAAATCCGCTGTCCAGTGGCAACTGCCTTAGGGATTTTCGCTACTTCTTCAATGGGCAGCTTGGCGTAGTCTTCAAATAACTTGCCATACTGGGCATCCGCTTTTGCTTCTTCGCGTTTTAGCTGTCCGCGTGCTGTCCAGCCATAGTCACCTTCCTCAAGACGATCTGATCTAAACTCAAAGCCGTCTTCTTTAGAGTAGGTCACTAACCCCCAAGCACCTTTCCATAATCCTGGGTAAAGGATTAAATATAAGGCAGCAAATACGATGGTGGCAATAAATAGATTAAACCACCAGCTAGGTAAGGGGTTGTCGTATTCTTCGATACCATCATAAGCATGGCCGGTGGTTTCTTCCGTTAAACTGGAACGGTGTTTACGACGGGTAGCAAATAATACAAACATAATTAACCCTAAACAGGTTAATGTCAGTACAGCTATCCAGCCTTCCCAAAAGTCACTCAAATACTGATTAATCTCGATCACGGCTTATCTCCTGAGTGTTGCCCTGGCTTTTTTCAGGCTCATCAGCAAAGGGTAAGTTTGCAGCTTCATCAAAATCTTTTTTGCGGCGGTGGCTATAGGCCCAAATACAAATGGCGATAAAGGCCACCATCGCAAATATTGTGGCTAAACCACGAAAAGAGTTGATATCCATAATTAATCAACACTAATAGGTTTGGGCTTTATTCCCGTTACACCCTTAGGTATAGCGGTGCCTAGCCCTTGTAAATAAGCCACTAATGCATCCATTTCGGTTTTACCCTTAACTTCTTCTTTCGCATTAGCAATTTCTTCATCGCTGTATGGCACGCCCACTTTCTTTAACGCGCGCATTTTGTCTGCAGTATGCTCACCTGTCAGGACGTTGTCATATAACCAGGGATAAGCTGGCATCACTGACTCTGGGACTACCTCACGTGGGTTATTCAAATGCTGGCGATGCCAGTCATCAGAGTAACGACCACCAACACGGGCTAAGTCAGGTCCTGTCCGTTTAGAGCCCCATAGGAATGGATGGTCATAAACGCTTTCAGCGGCTAGCGAGTAGTGGCCATAACGTTCAGTTTCAGCACGGAATGGACGAATCATTTGTGAGTGACAGCCCACACAACCTTCACGGATATAAATATCCCGCCCTTCTAAGCGCAGAGCGCTATAAGGTTTGATTTCAACCGTTTGAATACTGCCTTTACTATCGGTATAGCTGATCAAGTTAGTGTTCAGTTCTTTGGAGAAGAACAGCGGTACAATTTCAACCAGTCCACCAAAGCTAATCGCTACCACCGTTAGGATCAGCATCAGGCCTAGGTTCTTTTCTACAATCTCATGGCTTTTCATTCGTTTGCTGCTCCTCTACTTAAGCCAGTTGTGCTTCAGCTTTTGCTTTTGCAGGACTCTCATCAGCAATGGTTTTCCAGGTGTTATAAGCCATCAGGAACATACCCACGAGGAAGAATGCACCACCAATTGCTCGAACAATATAGCCAATTTCGCTGTTTTCTACTGACTCAACAAAGCTAAAGGCGAGGGTGCCATCAGTTTGGTTTGCAGCACGCCACATTAATCCCTGCGAAATACCGTTGACCCACATGGAAGCGATATAAAGCACGGTACCAATTGTGGCTAACCAGAAGTGACCATGGATTAGCTCAACACTGTACATTTGGGCTTTGCCCCAAAGCTTTGGAATCAAGTGATAGATAGCACCAATAGAGATCATCGCAACCCAGCCTAGGGCACCAGAGTGAACATGGCCGATGGTCCAATCAGTGTAGTGGGACAGGGCATTCACAGTTTTGATCGACATCATGGGGCCTTCAAATGTGGACATCCCATAGAAAGATAAAGATACCACTAGGAAGCGCAGCACTGGGTCAGTACGCAGTTTGTCCCAAGCGCCAGATAAGGTCATCATGCCGTTGATCATTCCCCCCCAGGAAGGTGCTAGCAGGATGAGTGACATGACCATCCCTAAGCTTTGAGCCCAGTCAGGTAGTGCGGTGTAATGTAAGTGGTGAGGACCTGCCCAAATATATAGGGATATCAGTGCCCAGAAATGCACGACAGATAAGCGATAAGAGTAAACTGGGCGACCAGCCTGCTTGGGTACGAAGTAGTACATCATGCCCAGAAAGCCTGCTGTTAAGAAAAAGCCGACTGCATTGTGGCCATACCACCACTGGATCATCGCATCTTGCGCGCCAGAGTATGCAGAATAAGACTTAAATAAATTAACCGGTACTTCCATACTATTAACCACATGTAGAATGGCAACAGTGAGGATAAAGCCACCATAAAACCAGTTGGCTACATAAATATGCTTGGCCTTTCGCTTCATGATGGTGCCAAAAAAGACAATCGCGTAGGTCACCCAAACGACAGTTATAGCAATATCAATCGGCCATTCCAGTTCGGCGTATTCTTTAGATGTTGTATAACCTAACGGTAAGGTAATAGCGGCGGCGACGATAATGGCTTGCCAACCCCAAAAGGTAAAAGCGGCTAGGCCATCGGAAATTAGCCGGGTTTGACAGGTTCTTTGCACCACATAGTATGAGGTTGCAAATAAGGCGCAGCCACCAAAAGCAAAAATGACGGCATTGGTATGTAATGGGCGCAAGCGACCAAAACTAAACCAAGGTGTGTTTAAGTTTAATTCAGGGAAGACGAGTTGGGTGGCAATTAATACGCCAACGCCCATCCCGACGATGCCCCAAACCACCGTCATGATGGCAAACTGGCGTACCACCTTATAATTATACTCTGAGTTGTTCGTTGCTGAGCTCATGTTACAGGTTCCATCACTAAACGCGGAGTAGGGGTGGAAATACCACTGAGGCGGTAGGAAGTATGGCGTCGTCTACTTGCTGTAAAGCAAGCAAACCTAAATAATAGTGTTGGCCATAACAAGCTGGTCAGACAACCCATACAACACCGACCTAATACCAGGCTAATACTGTGTATATAGTTTAGTGGCTGATTATTAAATGTGCTGCTTATGTCGAACATAGGCAGCGTGCCGCGAGGATACGTGCATGCCATATTAGCTGTCAACATGCAATGGCCTTCGTTCGGGTTTTAATTAGTGTATTCAGTGAGTAAATTTGACTTAAATCAAGACAACTTTTGTCGGATAAATCATTGAGCTGCTTTGTTAGTAAGTCTTATTGGAAGTAAAGCAAATGAAACTAAAATTTGCCTGTGGTGACGTTATATTTAATCAGCCAGACTCACCTGTTGCCTTATGTTTTTTAGCGCATGGGGCAGGAGCAGGGATGCAGAGTGAGTTTATGGAGACATTAGCTGCAGCGTTGCAAGCGCATGCTGTTTTTGTTGTGCGATTTGAATTTCCCTATATGCAAAAAATGACAGATGATGGTAAGCGTCGACCACCAGATCGAGCAGATCGACTGGTTGCTCATTGGCAAACGGTGGTAGCAGAAATAACCCAGCATCCTAAATTACTGCAATTACCGTGTTTTTTGGCAGGTAAGTCGATGGGGGGCCGAATGGCGATGATGGCAGTGAATCAGATTAAGCAAGCAGTGGCGGCTATTGGGTTTGGTTACCCTTTTTATGGGCGAGGTAAAAATCAGCAGCCTCGTGTTGAACCATTGTTAGGTTTAGAAAAACCAGCCGTACTCATTCAAGGAACCCGAGATCCAATGGGTACTGCTCAGCAAGTAGCTGAGCTGCCACATTTTGCAAAGGTGCAATTGGCGTGGTTGGAAGATGGTGATCATGATTTTAAACCGCGAAAAGCGTCTGGCTTTACCCAAGCGCAGCATATAGCTACTGCAGCAAAGCTGACGAGGTATTTTATCCAACAGCAACTGGAGGCTGAAACTAAATTTATGGAGTGACGGGCGTTGGCGGCAAAGCAAAGTCGCTTGCGTAATACGTCATAATCAGTACACTCGGCAGCTTTTTTCTAACCTTATTAATGAACTGGCCAACCATGCTTAATCAATTGTTGTTGTATTGCCGCTCAGGCTTTGAAAATGAATGTGCTGCAGAAGCTATGGCCAAAGCAGAAGCAGTTGGTTTGGCAGGCTTTGTTAAAGCAAAGCCGCGTCAAGGTTGGGTATTACTCAACCTCTATCAGCCTGATGGTGCCCTGTTATTACAGCAGCAACCTTTTAAGCAATGGATTTTTGCCAGGCAGTGGGTGGCTTGTTTGCCATTACTCAATCAATTACCAGTGACTGATCGGGTTACCCCCATTGTTGAGGCTGTTAAGCAACTACCTCAATGTGGCATCGTTCAGATAGAAATGCCTGATACTAATGATGGGAAGTCTTTGCAGTCTTTGACTCGAAAAATCACTTCGCCTTTAATTCAAGCATTGAAAAAAGCGAGCTGTTTGACAGCGAAAGACAATCTTAAAATGCCTACACTACATGTCTTCTTTATCTCAGGTACCAGTGTGTTGGTCGGTATTTCACCTGCAAACAATCACAGCCCCTGGCGTATGGGGATACCGCGTTTAAAGCTACCAAAGCAGGCACCCAGCCGAGCAACCCTCAAGCTAGAAGAAGCTTGGCATACCTTTATACCCAAAGCGAAATGGGATCAGCAATTAGCTGCAGATATGACTGCAGTAGACTTAGGGGCAGCACCTGGTGGCTGGACCTGGCAGTTAGTTCGCCGTGGTATGCGCGTGTATGCCATTGATAATGGCCCAATGGCGGAAGACATTATGGCAACCGGGCTGGTTGAACATGTTCGGGCTGACGGTTTTACTTATCAACCCAAACAAGTGGTTGATTGGCTAGTCTGCGATATTGTTGATAAGCCTGCCCGGGTGACGGCTATGATAGCTCAGTGGCTAATCAATGGTTGG
This sequence comes from Spartinivicinus marinus, assembly GCF_026309355.1. Lineage (NCBI taxonomy): Bacteria > Pseudomonadati > Pseudomonadota > Gammaproteobacteria > Oceanospirillales > Zooshikellaceae > Spartinivicinus > Spartinivicinus marinus. Next base: position 6,340,159 of record NZ_JAPJZK010000001.1, on the reverse strand, counting down.
TGTAAGGCCACTGTTTTTAATTTGAAGCTACCGATGAAACAACGTTGGCAGGCAGTGGTAAATGCAAAAACGGTACTCACCGAAGCGTTGCACCAAGCAAACCTAAAGAGACATCAAATCCAAATACGGCAGCTGTATCATGACCGGGAAGAAGTGACAGTCTATATAGGTCCTTAATAGAGATGGCTATGGAGAGTTGCACTAGTCACTCAGGATAACCACTTTTTCTTCATGTAATAACATGGGCTGAATGTTAGCAACCAAAGACTGTCGAGTTTCCGAATGCTGCCAGTTTTGCCAGGATTGTACATTGTCCCATTGCGTAATGATAAAGCGGTGGTTAGGCTGCTGTAGGTTTTTTAAAGCTTCACAGCCTACAAAACCAGGCGCTTGAACCACTGCTTGAAAGGTTTGTTTCACGAAAGTTTCATAATGACCAACTAAGTCGTTGTCTACCACCCGTTCAATAATGACTTTAATCATGGATTATTATCTTTGCTGTTTTTTTAGACTATTACAAAACGACTGCGCTCATAAATATTGCAATGGCCTATTTTTGTAGTGTGGATAAATTAATAAGAGCTGACAATAACACTTACCGCCAGTGTAGTATTTCATTATGAAAAATGCTTGAAGAATTATGACATAAATACAGTCAATAGTTGGTAATCAATAGGAGGCTGTGCTAATTGTATAGATAAGGTATTTTTTGCAGTTATTTGAGTTAGTGTTAATGCCGCAGTATTCGCAATCTATTCATATTGCCTCTTCCTCTTTAGAACCCTTATATCCTTGGACATACGCCAAACTGCATTGGCAGCACTGGATCCCTGACTCAAAAGAAGCCAACATTCCTGGGATACGAGCTAGTTGGGCAAATGTGCAGCTTGATCAGCAAAACCTAACGGCATATGCCGACATTTGTGGGGTTAACCTGGTGACCGATGTTGCGTTTTTAGGTGATAGAGGTTGGTATAGTCATGAAATTCCGCCTTTGTATTGGTTGTCACTAACAGCCCCGATACAGATGCAACTGTTACAAGGGGATAACCTGCCTTTATCCTTATTGACCACCCGGCTGGCGTGGATTCGGGTTTTAGCGAAAAAATATTTGCATAAGCAAACAGCGATTGATTTTAAGTTTTTTTTAACAGCAGTAGAGCCATCTGCGTTAGGCTGCCAGGTAACTTTGTTAATAAATGCCATGATCCAAGAGGAAATTATTTGGCAAGCTGAAGTAGGGTTTGTGAGTCTGGGACGACAAAAACTGACAGAAGCCTTTCGTCAGCAACAGTGTCATCAAAACTCCCAATTGTTGAAAGTTGGCTACTGGTATGTACCTGTGGATATGGGCAGGCAGTTTGCGCGTATTTCAGGTGATTACCATCCCCTTTATGTCTCTTCTTTATTGGCACGGATGATGGGTTATCGGCGGGATGTTGTGCAAGAGCTATGGTTGTTGGCCGCAGCTATTGCCCATTTTCCTTTACCTCCTCAGCCTTTTTTGCTGGAAGCACAGTTTGGTGGGCCGGTTTACAATGGTAGTAAAGTTGACTTGTTTGGCCTGCAAAACCCTAGAGGCTATAGCTTTCAGTTAACAACACCTTGCCAACAGGTGCCGGTTATAAGTGCAAAAGTTGTATCCTGCTAACGCCTGCCTATTTCTCGTGTTCCTTAACTCAATTATTGTTACACTATGAGTCCACGATTATTGACGCTGAAGATAGAGTGACTATGGCTATTAAAGCAGACTTTCAATTGGACACCTCTGGGCTGTGTTGTCCTGAGCCAGTGATGTTACTGCATAATAAAATTCGTGATATTAATGCAGGTGATGTACTGGAAGTGGTTGCAACAGACCCTTCAACTACACGTGATATTCCTAAATTCTGTGCGTTCTTAAATCATGACTTAGTGGCCCAGGATGAGCGGGAACAAAAGTATTATTACTATATTAAAAAAGGCTAAATACTATTTATTTAGCCTTTGTCGTTCCTGAAAGTGACGTGATTATTCGATAGTATTAAAATTTTAATACGCTTATGTGTCTACCAATAATGAAAAGGCAGCCATGGCTTCTGGGTCATTCGATTTAATTTTATTGGCAATGCGGTGATGAAAAAAGTACTTAAATCCTGGGTGATTTTGCGCTGCAAATAAGCAAGGATCACCTGGTAAGACGGGGGTTGACTCCACTTTATTATCATCAATTATCATCGCGTGAATGCGACCGTTGTGTAAAAGACGCCAACTGATGACTTCTACCAAAGAAAAGCTGGCAAAGTTATTGTAGGTAATAATGGCATGGGTACCAATATTATCCGGAAGTTCATGCACGACATCGTCAGCTTTTTCGAATGAGGCCTCATAATATTCGGCAGAACTTTCCAGCTCAACAATTTTATGTAGAGGTGCCTCAAAAAATATTTCGTCAATCCCTGCATCGTAATAGCCCTCCCAATGGCCGTTAAGGGGGTCATTTAATTCGTCACAACTGACAATATCATTAAGCCAGGGGACCATGGCCACTACTTCGCCATTTGCCCGTAATGCCCAGCAGAGAATTTTCATGCTGAACAGCTTATTAGGATTGGAGTCATTGCTGTACAGCATTTCAAGACCATCTAATTCAGGTGCAAGGCGAATGACTTTTCGGGAATCCTGATTAGCGACAGGTTGGCGGGTGAAGATATCAATGACATTTTCGCTGGGCTTTTTGGCTTGGAAGGTACGCATAAAAGACCTCATCCTGCTGCAAAGAGTGACTGACTGGCCTAATACTGCTTCCCTGCAGGTTAGCTACAACCTCACTCTGGCTTGCTACTACAGTTTCAGTATAGTTAGTGACTGACTGCCCTAGCAAATCACTGCGAGTTGCGCCACTAGTACTGTAAGCAAAGACAATACCAGTTGACTTATGGCTAAATGCAAGCCTATCTTTTAATAGTAATAATTACGTTACAATTTGGATCATAAAAAAGCAATCAAAGTTTCAAACACTTAGCTGTGGCATTAATCGACATTGTTGTAATAGTTGCTCCCAGGCTCTGGCATGGCGTTTTGTTGCTTGTTTAAACAAAATAAATTGTAACGCGGGCTGGTTTGGCTGCCCTATCAGTTGGCGTTCAAACTGAAGCCAGGTTGGATGAATCGATTGAGTTGAAAGCTGTTGCAATAATCGTTGCATAACTTGCTGCCATTCAATTTGTAACTGGTTTAGGTGAGCCAAGTAAGGCTGAACTTCTCCAATGTAAAATTTTTTGAAAACGGTGTGTAAAATTCTTGCTCTGGGTGTTGGCGTGTTTTGGGGGCAAAGTGGTCGTGTTTTTTGTTGTTGCTCCAGCCAATGGCTGACGGTGGTTAAACTGGCGATAGCCAACTGAGTCGCTTGGCTGAGTTCACCTACATAACGGCGTTGATACAGCTGCTGAAAGTGCTGATCCCAGGTAGGTTGCGGTGCAAGGTGTGCTAGTTTATCTGGCATGTGCTTAGCTTGAGCTGTAAAAAAGGTTAACGCTGCAATAGTTCCTTCGGCACGAGGCTCATTGGGTGCTAATGGTAGGGTACTGAAGCTGAGTGACAACAGCATCTCATCTGTAGCAAATAGGTTGTTCCATAGGGTGGCGGGTAGAGCGGCGTTTTTTTGTTGTTGCCAGAGTAGAAGTTGCTTAACCAATTGATTGTCACTTTGGGTTTCGGGGTGGGCTAGGCATTGATTGATAGCTTCAAGTAGTGTTACCTCAAATATAAACCGATGGGTGGTAGCCATCACTTTGCCCAAAGCGCTATTGCGTTCTGCTAGCTTTTGGGTGAGTGGCTGGCAGTGGGTAATAGCGAGTACATCAAACAGGTCTAATCGAACATCAGGTAGAGGAAGCCTCAGGATTCGTTTATCCAGATTTAGCTTAAGTGGAGCTGGTTGAGGCGATTTATTATCAATATCTAGGGTTCTGGCAACACGACTAAGGTAGTTTTCCATCATAGATTGGGTGCTGGGCTGCTGGTTACAGCTGGATACAAACAATGTGACGAGCAATAACCCAACTGTCATTAATAATCTGTTGCACAAATTACAGAACCACTGTGTATTGTTGTGGACTATTGGTATTTCCAGCATAGACACTGGTAGTCGCCTTAGAGCATGCTGCTACTCAATAAGTCACAGGTTTAAATCAGCTCAGCCAGAGAAAACTGACAGTTATTTAGCGTTAGACCAGGTTGATAGTGACTTAATAATTGCTCAGTAAATAATAGGGCACGTTTGGGCAACCCCGTTTCTAAATAATTGATAGTTTCCTGGAAAATAGCCTGCTTAAAGGTGCTTGTATCGATAGGAGGACCAGAAAGGTTATCGGCACTAATAAAAAAGCGGATGCCAGCTGCTTTTGAAAAAATCCATTCCAAGGCTTGGGGCTTACTTTCCACTTGTTCAAAGGCTTTTTGTTGCTGCTGGGTGCGACCATCTGGCTGATACCAATAGCCATAATCTAGCAATAAACGGCGCTGTGGGCCTGCAATACACCAGTGGGCAATTTCATGAAGAGCACTGGAAAAAAAACCATGGGCAAAAATCACTTGGTGATAGGGGCTGGTTTCAGACTGAGGAAGATATAGAGGCTCATTATTACCTTTCACTAATACTGTGTTTTCACTTTGCTGAAAGCATTGGTTGAACAGTCTGACTAAATCATCACTCTGGTGTTGAGCTAACGTAGAGAATGTGTTGGTTGTTAATTGTTCAATACAGTTGTTCATGATGATTGCAATAATGGAGTTGGTACAACAGTAAAATGGCCGGGAATTATAGCACATGCATTGGCAGTGAGTATATTTTGTAAAAATGGTTAATTATTTAACTATTGCAAAATTGCCTGAATAAAAACAGTGAGCACATCGATATTGTCAGGGAGTGTACTATAGTTGTCTAAAACCTATTCTGAAGGTTGCAGGTATGAGCAAGCAAACAGTAAAAGCGATGTGCTTTTTGGTTTTATTTTATTTTGCGCTGGGGCTTGTATTACTTGCTTTTTTATTGGTTTATCTTGATGGCGTAGATGGGATTTTTCCGGGTTTAATTAGCGGTATTGTGGGTTATAATCTTTTAGAATACCTTGAAGAAATTTAATTAATATCTGCAAGACTCCTGTAAAAAATATTTTTGTTAATAATCTTTAAGTAGTAGCCAATATCCAACAACAATATCCTAATTTAGTCATGGCACCAGAGTCTGTTTATTTTATTGAGCAGGTTGCCTTTAGTAAAAAAATTATCCACCCCATTAAAGACTGGTTAAGTTTAAAGCCTTTTCAATAGATTAATGCGAGGAATGAAAGTGGTTGAGGATGGAACCAAAGGAATGAAAACCACAGCAGTCATAAGAATGGAGCAGGTCATCAGGCTAGTCAATGAAGATCGAGTTGAAATTGGGGTATTACCACGTATTGACTTAATCAACTTATCAGAACGGTTGGGGATCAAAGTGAATATCTTTGAACCTCCATTGGCTAATATTCCGTTGTATCATTATCTGCATAAAAAACATCAGAGCTTAGTGCCCAAAGTGGCAGAAGCATTGAAGCAGCTGCGTGCAGAACAGCAAATTACCCCCTTGGTTTTGAAGTATTATAAAGAAGCATCGCTTTAGCTGATTAGCCAGTTAATAGTAAGCGTACTTTAAATTATTGTCTTTTGTGAACGCTTGCTCCATTTTGCGTAGATCTACTTTTTGTATCACTTGTTTCTACTCTATAATCCCCTCCTTTGCTGATACTACACTCAAAGCGGTTTTGCTGATCAATTGACAGTAGATACCTGACTTTTGGAAGGGAATTTCCCATTATGAAAAAACTCAGTGCTTTATTCACTACATTATTGGCGTTAGTGACTTATCCTGCCTATGCGCTTGTTATTCAAGACTATAGCGTGTTTTTACATTCTTCCTCATTAAATGCTCAATCACTACAGTACAACCATATTGGCGCCGGTGATAATGATTTCATTGGCACAGGCATTACGGTTGATGTGACTGACCAATTGAATAATGATGGGATAGGTAATATTACCTGGAATTTTGCCAATAATACGGGCGCTGCACTTAAAGACACGAAGCTATTTGTTTTTCTTGATGCTGAAATTGATCAAGCCCTGAATACTTTTTTTAATGAGTCAGGTGCGTTAGTCAGTGTTAATGGCGTAGGTGCTACCGATAATTTGCCAGATAGTTGGGAAATTGACGAACCTGGTTATTCTTTTGGGGATATTTTTGACAATTTACTGGCTGGTGTACTCGATAATACCAACACCGTGGCAGCAGGTGCAGAGGACGATGTATCGCTGGCATTAGGCTTTGATTTAGGAGATTTAGTAGCCGGAGCCAAATGGACAGGTACTTTTATTACTAGCTTGTTGGATGTTGGTGGATTAAGTCAAACGAGCACAGATGCTAATACCACTTTTTACTTTAACGGTACGGTTGATGTGAGTAACCCCATTAGTGTCTCTGAGCCTGGTATTTTAAGTTTATTTATTTTATTCAGTCTCTTTCTTATGATTTTTTCGCGCATTATTAGAGCAATTGATTAGTGCTTTAATTAGCGTATAAATCACTCAGTATTTTTAATACCCTTGAGGATAAGGGTATATCTCTAATTTTAAAAAAGGCTTTAAGAGCCTAGGGAGACGAGAGCGGTATGCGTTTTCTTATTACTTTAGCTGTTGCAATGACTTGTGGTTTTCAGGTTAGTACTGTAAGTGCATCAACTTTATCTCCATCAGCTTCTGCTTGTAAAAGTACATTGCAAGCGCGTGCCAAACGACAAAAAATACAATTAACTTGGCAACATACCGGTGCAAATCAATACCGTATTTATCGTGCTAGCTCTCCCTCTGGCCCGTTTACAGCAATAGCAACGACCAGTAGTAGCTATTCGACTTATTTGGATGATAGATTACCTCTGGAACAGATTTTTTATTATCAAGTCGCAGATATAAATACACAACAGGTTGAGTCTAGCCGATCAACCATTGCTTTTGCTAAAACCACTCGCTCAAGACCCAATCGTCGTAATAAAAGCCCCGTTATTCAAACAACTGCTCCAGCCCAAGCCGCAGTCAATACGGCTTATGTCTACGATGTTAATGCCACAGATCCAAATGCTGGTGATCAAGTCAGCTACATGCTAAGCCAGTTTCCGGATGGCATGACAATTAACCTAACAACCGGTGTAATTAACTGGCTACCGGGTAAAAATCAAGTGGGTAAACATTGTGTTATTGTGCGTGCCTACGATGCAGCTGCAAAATATACTGAGCAGAACTTCGTAGTTGAAGTAAAAGATCCTTCAGTTAATCACCCACCTATTATTACCAGCACACCACCCTTATCAACCAATGAAAACGAGCCTTTTATTTACGATGTTGATGCAACCGATCCTGATCAAGGTGATGTGATTAACTATAAAAATAGAGGTTTTCTTGATAATGTAGCTTTAAATTCAAAAACAGGTGAGTTTCGTTGGAGTGGTTCCGATCATTTGCCTGTTTACTCAAAAGCAACCAATCCTTTTTGTTCAGTACCCCAATCAACCAATGAGCCCTTTATTGATGCATCAAAATGGACAGTATTAAGAGATAAAGGCAGCCATGGTGGGTCACAAAGCTGGGGGTTTGAAGATAATGGGACAGTAGCAATTACCTATGGAAATGGAGCACCTTCCATTTTGCTATCTGATATTGAGCTATCTGATGGAGTGATGGAAATTAGTTTGCGTAATGAGGGTGGTGATAACGATCATTTTGGTTTTGTTTGGGGCTTCCAAGATAAAAGCCACTATTATCGATTCCGTTGGGATCATGGAAATGGTGTGGGAATGGATGTGACAAAAATTGCTACGCCAGAACCTCGATTTGAAGGAGAGCACCCAACGGATGTCAAGTTGTTTGCAAACCCAAAACTTCGTTGGGAATACCATGTTGATTACAAAATAATTTTAGATGTTAGACCCGGTTTAACCCATATTTATGTGGCTCAAGGCAATCGGTTACTTCAAGCGTTCTCTATACCAGATGATACCTATTTAAAAGGACGCTTTGGTTTTTATGTGCATTCTCAAAGTGAAGTATTTTACCGAGCACGCTTATTACCCAGGGAAAAATCAGCCGATTTAATCGTTGACTCTGTTGAGCTGATACCGGGTAAAACAGAAGACACTTATCGTGTTTCTGTGTTAAATCGCGGTAGTGGGCCTAGCAAAAAGGAAACAAGTGTAAATCTAAAGTCAGCGTTTTTTCATCAAGTGGGAGGAGCATCTTTTAAGCTGCCAATTGGTACAGCTAAAGTACCTCCTTTGGCAGCTGGTGAGATCGCTCAGCTAACATTTAAAGGGCCTGTACTGAATTCAGATCGTACTTTATTGGAAGCGGTTATTGACGAAGAAAGTCAGGATCTTTTAGAGTGCAACGAAAACAACAACACTATCCGTTTACCTCTGGTGTGGATAGACGCTGAAGATAAGGCAGGTGCAAAGGATACCCAGCGCTTTGCTATCCAATTAAATGATATTAATGAGGTGCCTAAATTTACTAGTAAAGCAGCACAATATGCCGTATTAGATAAATCATTTTCATACAATGTTATTGCGACGGATAGCGATGTTGGTGACCAGGTGCGTTACGAGCTAGTGGAAGGCCCAGCGGGTATGTCATTTTATGTTGGCACTGGGTTATTGGTATGGACACCAGATAACAGCAACCTGCATAAATCCTATCCGGTAAAAATTCGCGCAATTGATCTTCAGGGCGCCAATATTGAGCAAAGTTTTACCGTGACTGTTCAACGCTCACCAATAATTACTTCAACGCCTAATATTGTTGCTCGTTCAGGTGAAAACTATCAGTACCTGGTAACTGCAACAGACCCTGATAATGATCCGTTAAAATTCTCGTTAAAAAATGCCCCCAATGGAATGACCATTGATGAGCAGTCCGGTGTGATCAGCTGGGTGCCAAATGCTCATGGGAAATTTCATGAGATTATTGTTGAGGTCACTGATAATAAAGCGGGCATTGATCAACAGCAGTATACCCTTGCGGTGCTAGCCCCAGGTGAAATAAATACACCACCAGTGATTACAAGTACGCCAGGACGATCGGCTCCTTTATTAACAACCTATACCTATGATGTTGAAGCTACGGATGTGGATAACGATAAGCTGCGTTATCGCTTACTCGAAGCACCGGCGGCCATGCTCATCAATGAGGACAATGGGCTGATTACCTGGGTGCCTGCGGTTACACAACGGGGTGACTATACGGTGAGTATCGAAGTCACTGACCTGCGTGGCGGGGTGACCAAGCAGACATTCACGATTGCCGCTGGCGGTGGGGCCAATAATAACAACCCACCTACGATCACTTCCTCGCCAGCAACTCAAGCCCAAGTGGCACAGGCTTATTCGTATGCTGTCACAGCCACGGATGCGAATGGTGACACGCTGACTTACCGCTTGGAAGTTGCACCCACTGGCATGACTATTAATCCGACTTCAGGCTTGATCAACTGGACGCCCACTCAACAGCAGATTGGTGTCAACAGTGTCAGTGTCCGCGTGACTGACAGTAAAGGTGGCGTTACCAGTCAACAATTTACGGTGACCGTCAATGCGGTGGTCAATAAGTCACCGGTTATTACCAGTTCCCCCGGTACCGCTGCAAATGCTGGACAAGCTTATCGTTATACCGTCACAGCGACGGATGCTGATGGAGACTCATTGACGTATCAGCTGGAGGCAGCCCCCAAGGGCATGACGATCAATGCCAATAGTGGCCTGATTAGCTGGACCCCTGCCAATAACCAGCAAGGCGCTAATGAAGTCGTCGTCCGGGCTGAAGACGGTAATGGGGGGATTGCCACGCAGACCTTTACCATCCATGTCACGGCTGGTGCTCAAAATACCCCACCCACCATTACCTCTACACCGCTGGCCAATGGCGCGGTTGATACCGCTTATCAATATGCAGTGATTGCTAGCGATGCAGATGGTGATGCGATTTCTTATAGCTTGACCACAGCACCGGCTGGAATGCAAATTGACCGTGCATCTGGCGCAATTAATTGGACACCAACCGCTGGCCAAGCGGGTGTTCATAATGTTGTGGTAAGAGCCGCCGATGCCCAAGCTTATATTGAGCAAAGCTTTACCATCAACGTCGCGAAACAAGCGCTGCCCTTAACAGTATCTGTAGTAGCGACTCCGGCTGTCATTGATAAAGGTCAAACCACGACAGTTTCTGTGATAACCACTGGTGGGGTAGGTGCTATTAACCTAACGCTAACAGTGAATGGAAATGCGGTTGCTTTAGATAATAATGGTCGTGCCATTGTTACGGGCGACACAGTTGGTAATTATTCTTTAGCTGCCACTGCTAAAGATACCAAACAATTGGTATCTACAACTGGTCAGTTTAGTGTTCGTGATCCGAATGATGCAACTAAGCCCACAGTAGAAATTAAAACACCAGCAACTGATAGTGAAATTTTAGCGCCTGTTGAAATAGTGGGTACGGCGACGGATGATAATTTTGTCGATTATCGGTTATTAATTTCCCCTGCTGGTAAAAATCAATTCACAGAAATAACTAAAAGTACGACACCTGTAGTGGATGGGGTATTAGGTCAATTTGATCCTACCCAGTTAGTCAATGGTTTATATAATATTGCGTTAATTGCTCGCGATGTCAGTGGTAATGAGCAGTCTCAGCAGGTGACTTATCGTGTAAACGGCGATATGAAAGTAGGTAATTTCTCTTTCACCGTAGAAGATTTAACTATTCCAGTGGCTGGTATTCCGATTCGAGTCACTCGTACTTACGACAGTCGTCGCCGCCATGAAAAACTGGATTTTGGTTATGGCTGGAGTGTGGGTTATCAGGACGTAAAAATTGAAGAAACCCGGGTGCCTGGCAAATATTGGTCCCTTAACAGCTATAAATATGGGCCATTCAATGTCTTGACCCGTTATTGTGTAGAGCCTAATGGCGCACCCCAGGTGATTGTGACTTTACCTGATGGTGACCAGGAAGTGTTTGAAGTTAAAGCCACGCCGCAGTGTAATAACCTCAGTGCACAACTGGATGTCACTTTATCCCTTGAGCCTGTGGGTGATACCCAGTCGACACTGAAAATTATGGGGGACAACACGGCGCGCTTAGTGAACGGTAACCTAGTAGAAACAGGTACTTTCACTAACCCTATCAACCCTAATCGTTATCAATTAACGACCCGTGCCGGCTATGTTTATGAGCTGGATCAGAATTTTGGTATCACTAAAGTCACCGTTCCTACGGGACACACCCTGACGTATAGCGATGCGGGTATTGTTCACTCTAGCGGTAAAAGTGTGCTGTTTAATCGTGATGGGGATGGCAAGATTACCAGCATTACTGACCCTAAGGGTAATACCCTACAATACTCGTATAGTGCTCAGCAGGACTTAGTGAAGGCCACTGATCAACTTAATGCCACCACCACTTATACCTATAATCAGCAGCACGGTTTGTTGGATATTAAAGATCCGCTGGGCCGCAAGCTGGTAAAAAATATCTATGACGATAAAGGGAAGTTGATAGCTCAGGAAGACAGTGATGGTAACCGTACCGAGTTTAATCATGATTTAGCAGGCCGTTTTTCACTGGTCACTGATCGTAACGGCAATATCACCCAACTGTTTTATGATGAGCAAGGTAATGTCCTCACCCGTATTGATGCGTTAGGCAATACCACCTCTTATACCTATGACGCACGGGGTAATCAATTAACCCAGGTGGATGCTTTGGGCTTTACCCAAATTGCTACCTATAACGATAAAAATGATCAGCTAACTCAAGTGGATGCCTTAGGCAATACCACTACTTATAGCTATAACACTCGCGGTCAGGAAACCCAGATTACCGATGCTCGGGGTAATACCTTCCACAATACCTATGACAGTTTAGGTAATTTATTAACGGTGACAGACCCTAACGGCAAGGTGGCAGGTAATACGATTAATGCCCAAGGACTTGTCACCCGAACCGTTGATGTGTTGGGTAATGCAACACAATACACCTATGACAAGGATGGCAACAAGCTCACCGAAACCGATGCTGAAGGTCATGTCACTCGCTATAGCTACGATGCTAATGGCAATGTGCTAACCGAGACGCGTACCCGTAATGGTGCAGCCGAAACCACACGTTATGTTTACGATGCGCGCAACCGGGTGATTAAAACCACCGATCCGCTGGGCAATGTGACCACGACTGTTTATGACTTAGCCGGCCGTGAGGTGGGGACTGTCGATGCCTTAGGTCAGCGGACTGAAATGGCTTATGACGCCTATGGTCGTCTAATTAGCACCCGTTACTCCGATGGATCAGTAGCGACCAAGACCTATGACAGGGAAGGTAACCTGCTGAGTGAAACGGACAAAGCGGGTCGTACCACGCAATACAGTTATGATGCGCTGAACCGGCAAACCAAAGTTACTTATCCTGATGGTTCTAGCACCCAAACTGTCTATGATGCTATCGGCCGAGTGACTGCAGAGATTGATGCCAATGGTAATCGTACCGAGTATGAGTACGATGCAGCTGGGCGCCGTACTTTAAGCCGTGATGCAGCCGGTAATGAGCACCGCTTTGAATACGATGCAGAAGGCAATCTGATTGCAGAGGTGGATGCCAAAGGCCACCGCAGGAGCTATGTGTACAATAAGTTGGATCAGCGTATAGAAACGCGCTATCACAATGGCTCCAAGCAAACCTCAACCTTAGATGCCTTATCTCGTCGTACCAGCCAGGCCGATCAGGCCAGTGTGAAAACCACCTACGAGTACGACAAGTTAGGTCGGTTAACCAAAGTAACTGATGCGTTAGGTGGCACGACCACATTTAGCTATGACTCGGCGGGTAATAAGCTCACTCAAACCGATGCGGAAGGTCGCACCACTCGCTGGGCCTATGATGCGTTGGGCCGAGTCACATCCCGTACCTTACCAATGGGGCAAACGGAAGGCTTTAGTTACGATGGCAATGGCAACCTGACTGAACAGACTGACTTTAATGGTCAGGTTACTCGCCATCAATACGACAGTATGAACCGCTTGATCCAAAGTGAATATGCCGATGGCCGGGTAGAAGCTTTTCAATACGATGCCATGGGTAACCGCACTCAAGTGCAGGTAACGCCAGTGAATGGCCCGTTACAAACCACAACCTACAACTATGATCAGCAGGATCGATTGACCAGTGAAACCAAGCCCGATGGCTCTGTTATCCACTATCAATATGATCCGGTGGGTAACCGTACTCAGGTGCAAGTGGCTCAGGCTAGTGGTCAGGTGCTTACCACTGACTACAACTATGACAAACTGAATCGTCTGCAAAGTGTCACCGATGCTAAGGGCACAACCACTTATGGCTATGATGCCGTGGGTAACCGCACCAGTGTTAGCTACCCCAACGGTACCAGTCAGGTCTATAGCTATGACAGTTTAAATCGCCTAACCAAGCTGGAAACCTTTAGCCAGGGCGGTGGGTTAATACAGTCCTATAGCTATACCCTGCACCCAACCGGCCGGCGGACCCAAATTGATGAGAGTAATGGTAGAACCACCGCCTATAGCTACGACCAGCTGTATCGGTTAACCAGCGAAACCATTACCGATGCCGTCAATGGTAACTACAGTGCCAGCTATCAATACGATAAAGTGGGCAACCGCACCCAAAGCGTGGCTGATGGCGTCACGACACGTTATACCTATGACTCCAACGATAGGCTGACCCAACAAGGGGGTAGCCGTTATACCTACGACAATAATGGCAGTACCCTGACTGAAACCTTAGATAACAAGGTCACCACTTATACCTACGATGCCAAAAACAAACTGGCATCAGCCGAAAAGGAAGGGAAAACCACAAGCTATCGTTACAACCACAACGGTATTCGTACTGGTAAAACGGAAAATGGTGTCACCACTCAGTTTATCGTCGATGAAAACCGCGATTATGCTCAGGTGCTGGTCGAGAGTGATGGGGCAAACCAAGTCAACTACACCTATGGCGATGACCTAATCAGTCAGGACCGTAATGGTGCTTCAAGCTACTACCATTACGACGGACTCGGTAGCACCCGAGCCTTAACGGACGCCGCAGGTGCTACTACTGATACCTATAACTATGAAGCCTTCGGGGTATTGCTGAACTCAATGGGCAATACCAAGAACAACTACCTATTTACTGGTGAGCAGTTTGATTCAGGGTTGGATCAGTACTATCTCAGGGCGCGTTATTACAACCAAAAAGCTGCCCGCTTTACCCAGATGGATACCTGGATGGGGGTTAATCATGATCCAGTTACGCTGCATAAATACCTTTATGCCAATGTAGACCCCGTTAATTACACCGACCCAACTGGGAACTTTGGTTTACCATCATTTGGCGTCGGTTTTAATGTGGCGGGCATTCTTACCACTCTAAATATTGCAAGCTCTGCCTATGACCTGTTTGGGGTGGTGTCAAATGGTGAAAGTATCACAGCAGCTCAAGCTGGAATGTTTGCACTTGCTAGTTTAGGTGGAATTAAATTATTCAAAATACTAGGAAAAAAATTCTTAAAGAAATTTAATTGTGAGAAGCCAGGTAAAGAGCATAAGATTTGTAGAATATTTAAGTCCGATAGTGAAAGAATAAGCTTCATTCGACGAACTTTGGGATTAAGGGCCGGCCAACGTAATGTTGCATTTGCAGATTATATTACCACTTCAGGAGTTGATAGCATTATTGGCGTAAGTGGTAGAACCCTGCCAGGTACTGAAGGAATACCCGTTTCCTTGCAAACTGGGTGGGATGGTCATAATAGGTCGTTTGATGCTGAGGTAAAACTGTATTCTACTATGACAAGCCGTTTTACTACGTCTACTACTGGTTTGGTAAGGGTTGTTTCGGAGTTGAATTTTTGTGGCTCTTGTACGAGGGTTGGTACAGCCTTTAAGTTAAGGCACCCTAAGCTTTTTGTGATGAAAAGTTCTGTTTTGTCATCAACAACTCACAAAAAGCGTTGATAGGTTTTAAATTAATATTTTTCGGGGTACTGCATGAGTGTTGATGAACTTGTGGATTCACTATTTAATCATGACGGTGAGTATTCCAAGGTTGAAGAGGCCTGGCTTTCTCAAATTAAAGAGTATTTTAATCTTGGTGGCAGTATAACTAAGCGAACTAGTCGTAATGGTTGGCAGCTTATTCACATTGCTGCGCTGAATGGTTTAGACAGAGTGGTTGAGTGGCTTATTGAAAATGGTGCCGATGTTAATGCACAAGATAAACAAGGGTGTACACCCTTGTTACTCGCATTTGATTTAGATATCGACGGAGCCATTCAAAGCGGCAAAGAAATAAATTTTTCTCATACTAAGAAGTTAATTGATTTGGGGGCAGATCAAAGTATAGAGAATAATGATGGAGAAAGCTTAGAAAGTACCGCCTCTGCATATGGCAAAAAAGTGTATTTGATTTATAAGGAAGAACTAGGATAGATAATCACAAAAGCCTTACTAATAACAATAACTAGGATATTTGTAGTACACCAAACTAATATTGCAGTTAATTGCTCTTAGTATTAACTGCTCTTTTTTCACCCTTTGCTAATCGTAGCAAAAAATCGATTAGCAAATAAAAATTTTACATTTACCAAGTAGTAGTAAAATGAAGTTATTAAAAAAGCCATTAACCTGGTTAGCATCGGTTGCCTTATGCTTGCCAACTCTAGCCATAGCAGGATTAATAAATCCAGCCCCTTACCAATGTTTTGATGGTTCTGTTACACCTGGTTGTGTAGCAGACAGCCCTTTTGCAGGGAAGAATTTTAATTATTTTTATCTGGAAAATTTTGAAGATCACCAGTTAAACACCCCTGGTATTAGTGCTTCAGCAGGTGGGGTAACCAGTGTGGTGTATGGGCCTAGAATCCATGACTCGGTGGATGCAGATGACGGTGTGTTAGATGGTAATGGATTAGCAGGTGATTCCTATTTTAGCTGGAGTGGCAAAGATGGTATCACCTTTAGCTTTGATGCCAATGAATTAGGAGCCTTACCTACTCATGTAGGAATTGTTTGGACGGATGGCTTAGGGGCTACTTTTTTCGAAGCATTTGATTCAGCCGATGTTAGTCTGGGAAGTATTGGTCCAGTCAACATCGCGACCAGAGGCCATGCTGGGCAAACTGATGAAGACCGCTTTTTCGGTATTACCAATCCAAACGGCATATCCAGCATTTTTATCAGCAATGCGGTAGGTGGAATTGAAGTTGACCACTTACAATATGGTTATGTAGCTCAACCGGTAGTGCCAGTCTCTGAGCCAAGTTTTATTTTCTTATTTGGAATTGGGCTTATTTGCTTGTTCAGGTTGGTTAAGCGTTTTTAATTAGGCCCTTATTTATCTACTTTGAATAAATTTAGCAGTAAAAATATTATTGAATTAGCAGGAATATAATGAGCAGTACATCCGTTTGGAAAAACAACTTTACTTTGTCCAGAATAATTATTTCAATCATCGTTTCATTAGCAGCAATCAATAGTGCTAATGCAACATTGATTGATTTTGAAGATAGAGCAACTGGCGAAATCCTTTCTGATCAATATCATGATAGAGGTTTACTGTTTTCAGGTGCAGGTAATGCGTCTGGATTGATAGTGACAATTCCACAGTATTCAACCGGCTTTTTTGGTAATACTGGGCCAAATATTTTGCATATGGGTGCCCGTAATGAACCTACGACTATCACCTTTGTTGAGCCAAACACTAATAAACAAACGTATGCCAATAATATCAGTTTATTAGCCGGTGATGGCGATATTGATTTAGAAACCTTTACGATAAGTTTGTTTGGCCTTAATGGTGATAATTTATTTTCTCAAACTTATACAACAACCAATGAGGGTTTTTTATTTGAGTATGCAGGTAATGCTGCCAGCATTCAATTTACGCTAGCAGCAAATTCCAGCTCAGGAGCCAGTTTTGATAATTTTAATTATTCGTTAGTTACTGTGGTGCCGGAGCCTGCAACTGTACTGTTATTTTTGGTTTTTGCAGGATTATTAATGATACGGTTTCGTTATAGTGCCTCAACTTATAATCATCGTTTTTACTCAATTATTTTTTAGATAACTCAATATTGATAGGTATTTTATGTTTAAAAATAAACTAATTGCATTATTTATTGCAGCGTTGCCATTATGCCAGGTACAAGCGAAACTTTTAGATTTATCATCATGGACACCTAATGCTTATAATTTAGGTGGGCAGCCGGTAGCAAACTGGTCGCTTTCTGCGGATAAAACATCTGTCACCCAAACCATTAACGCAGACCCTTCCATGTACCTGAATAACCTCAATCAAACCAATTATCAGTTGAGGGGCAGTTGGCGGACGGATGATCGTAATGATGATGATTTTATGGGGTTTGTTTTTGGTTATCAGGATGCCCGCATTTTTATATTATGGACTGGAAATCCCGCTCTCAAGGGTATCGAGGTACCGCAAAAGAAGGTTTTACTATAAGAAAGATCTCAGCGCCTTCAGCCGTCGATTTAACTTTAGAAGATTTTTGGTCATCAGCAGGCACTAATCGGGCAACCATTTTAGACTCGTTGTATGGCAGCCAACAGGGCTGGAATAACGGGACTGACTATCAATTTCTGCTTGATTTTAAACCAGGGGAGTTCAGTGTAACGGTTAGCCAAGGTAATACTGAACTGTGGAATACAACGGTTGCCGATGGCTCATACCGCTACGGTCAGTATGGCTTTTATAATTTTTCTCAGAAAAATGTTACCTATTCTGGCTTTACTCAAACGGGAGGACAGGTTGTTAATAATATCCCTGAGCCCGTACCAATGTTGCTGGTTGGTTTGGGATTGCTGAATTGTTTGTTATTTAGGCGCCGGAAAAGCCAATAGTCACTACCTGTTATTCATCAAGCTAAACCTACTTTGTTTGGCTTGGTGCATACCACTGGTTACACTTTCCTAAAGTTTTTCATCTTAACTTTATCGTTACCAATGCTGTCAATGGCAACTACAGGCCTGCTATCAATATGACAAAGTGGGTAACCGCATCCAAAGCGTGGTTGGTGGGGTAACGACACGTTTTACCTATGACTCAAACGATAGGCTGGGGGTATTCGTCGTTACACTTACGCTAAAAACAAACTAGCATCAGCTGAAAAGGAAGGGAAATCCACCCGCTATCGCTTGTAGTGGTCTAATGGAACTGCTCAGCAGGTTCAAACGATCGTTTCTTTGGCTAGGTAAAACCTGCTACCATTGGCTGAAATAACTAAGGCTTAAGTCCAGTACTGCCTTCTTGTGAGGGACATACTGACATATAGAATGGGGTTTAAGCCAACCATTATTGAGGGTAGATAATAATGACAGATGTGTTGATTACAGGAACTGGGCTTTATACGCCAACTGAAGGTGTATCAAATGAAGAACTGGTTGCCTCGTTTAATGCTTATGTCGCAGCCTATAACCAGGCCCATCAAGTTCAAATTAAAGCGGGTGAGCTAGAGCCATTATTAGAATCCAGCGCTGAGTTTATTGAAAAAGCTTCTGGTATAAAGCACCGTTATGTCATGAATAAAGCAGGTGTTTTAGATGTGGATAGAATGTATCCACGCTTACCTGAGCGCTCGAATGATGAGCCTTCCATTCAGTGTGAAATGGGGATTGCTGCGGCTAAGCAGGCGCTAGAACAGGCAGGTAAAACGGCTGCTGATGTTGATGCGATTATTGTTGCTTGTTCAAATATGCAACGTGCGTATCCTGCCATGGCTGTGGAAATTCAGCATTATTTAGATGCCGGTGGTTTTGCCTATGATATGAATGTGGCTTGCTCATCTGCCACGTTTGGTATTCAGGCTGGGTATAACGCGATTACTGCAGGCAGTGCCAAAACGGTGTTAGTCATTAGCCCGGAAATTTGCTCCGGCCATCTGAATTTTCGAGACCGCGATAGCCACTTTATTTTTGGTGATGCTTGTACTGCCGTCTTGTTGGAGCAAGCGTCTAACAGCCATAAACAGGCAGAAAGCTTTAAAGTGCTAGGGACCAAGCTTGCTACTCAGTTTTCAAATAATATTCGTAATAACTTTGGCTTTCTTAATCGCTGTGATGAAGCAGGAGAGGGCAAGTCAGATAAGCTATTTGTACAAAATGGGCGCAAAGTATTTAAAGAAGTTTGTCCCATGGTGGCAGAGCATATTAGTCATCACTTAGAAACACTGACCCTGGATGCACAACAGTTAAAGCGTTTATGGCTGCATCAGGCAAACCTGGGCATGAATCATTTAGTGGCCAAAAAAGTGCTAGGGCGTGAGCCATTAGCTGAGGAAGCTCCTGTGATTTTAGATCAATATGCCAACACTAGTTCTGCGGGGTCAATTATTGCCTTTCACCAACATAGTCGAGATTTACAAATAGGTGATCTGGGTGTTATTTGTTCGTTTGGGGCTGGTTATTCTGTAGGCAGTATAGTCGTTGAAAAATGTTGAACTTGAGTCAGTGGTGAGCAGAGATGAAGCACCGTAAACAATCATTATGGGGTATCTTTAATACATCCTGATGACAATTTGCTTATAAACCGTCAGGTAAATAAGTAATTTTCCTTACTCATAAGGTAAAAAATAATTTTATCCTAACTGGCCAGGCCTTTAGCTGTCTTATTTTATAGGACTGATTAGAAAATGAACGGCAGAGTATTTCATTTTTGTCATGTGACAAACTTCAATATTCCCCGTCATTTGTGTATAGTTGACAACCTAGTGTTGGATAGATAATAGGTTAGCAAAGCTTGGCCCAGATAAATAGACGACGCTTGTTGGACACCAGCCTGGCGGTTGTGATTTTGGCAGGAGTATCGGGTTATGCCTACACCCAATACCGTCAAGTCAATCAAACCCTCGCGGTCGGGTCAACAACAAGCATGACTGTCAAAAGTACACAAGGAAGCGGAGTAGACGCGGATTCTGCCCTGTCTACAGGACAGGTAAGTCAGCTTGCTGAACAGCTGTTTGGCAAAGTGGTGGAAATTAAAGAGTCTGAACCTGTTGTAGAAGATATCCCTGAAACCACTCTCAACCTGTCGCTACAGGCTGTATTTTTTTCCTCTGATCCAAGTAGCGCTGCAGCATCCGTTGCATTAAACAGCCAACCTGCCAAGTATTATCGGGTAGGTGATAAAATCCAGAATAATGTAGTCGTTAAAGGAATCAAGCCTACCTCCATTACCTTATTGAGAAATGGAGAACTTGAGGTTTTATCAATTGCTCGAAATAAGAGTGATGGGGTGTCTTCGCCTCAGCACTATGATACTCATTCACCCAGTCGCTTTTCTGCTATGGGGGTTAATCCTCGAGAAGCAGAGATTAGAAAAAAATTACAAGCACTGCGTTCAAGGTTTAATCAGCGAAATTAAAGTTGTATGAAACGTTATATCGGTAGTTGTGCCGTATGGCTGTTAATCGTGACAGCCGTGCCAGTAGGATGGTCAGCCCAAAATCCGCCCAATCCTTCCACTGAAATGAAAATAAACATGCAGGATGGTGATATCCGCAGTTTTATCCAGTGGATTGCAGAGCGAACAGGGAAAAATTTTGTTATTGACCCACGGGTAAAAGGAAGAGTCAGTGTTATTTCTCAAGAGGTGTTATCCCCTGAAGAAGCC
This sequence comes from Spartinivicinus marinus, assembly GCF_026309355.1. Classification (NCBI taxonomy): domain Bacteria; kingdom Pseudomonadati; phylum Pseudomonadota; class Gammaproteobacteria; order Oceanospirillales; family Zooshikellaceae; genus Spartinivicinus; species Spartinivicinus marinus. The sequence continues at coordinate 6,319,393 of NZ_JAPJZK010000001.1, read as the reverse complement.
TACCAGGTATTTTTATCTGTGTTACAGGTGCATGGATTTACTGCATTAAACACAGGACAAGTCACTAAAATCATACCTGATGCTACGGCTCGCCATAGTGGTGTACCTGTTATGGGGAAACAAAAGCCTGAGCCAAATGATGAGATGGTGGTACAGGTAATTAAACCCAAAAATATTTCTGCACAGAAATTAGTCAGTACTTTGAGGCCATTAGTACCACAAACCGGTCATCTGGTTGCACACCCAGACAGTAATGCCTTAATCGTCTCCGACCGGGCTAGAAATATTGATCAATTAGTAAAGATTATTCAAGAAGTCGATTTAGCGGGGGGAATTGATGTTGAGTTTATTCCACTAGAACATGCCAGTGCCAAAGATTTGGTTAATGTATTAAAAGGGTTAGTGCCACCCATTAAATCCGGCACCATGTTAAACCGTGGGATTAGTTTTGTTGCGGATGAGCGTAGTAATAGTATTTTAATGGCAGGCGACCCCGTTAAACGAAAAGTGTTGGCTAGTTTAGTTCGCCGCCTGGATAAATCTGAGCGTTCAGATGGTGGTGCTGAAGTGATTTATTTGCATTATCAAAAAGCTAAAGACTTAGCCGAAACCCTACAAAAACTGGCAGGTAATATCCAAAAAGGCGCTAAAGATGCCAAAGTTGCGGATCGGGAAGTAGCCATTGAAGCCAATGAGGCGACCAATGCACTGGTTATTTCTGGGCCACCAAAAATTATGAAAACCGTTAAAGAAACGGTGAGAAAGTTGGATATTCGTCGGGCTCAGGTTTTAGTTGAAGCGGTGATAGTTGAATTAAATGATACACGCTTAGATGAAATAGGAGTTCAGTGGGGAACATCTGGTGGTTCTATTGGTGGGGATGGGTTGTTTGCTGGAACGCGTCATTCGTTGAGTGATAGTAAGCTTTCTGGATTTGATGGATATCCCTCTAAAAATGATAAAGGAGTAATTAGTATAGGAAGTGGGCTTAGTTTAGGATTTTACCGTAATGGCTCATTACGTGCTTTAGTACAAGCCTTCGATACAGACTCTACAGCTAATATTTTATCTACTCCTTCTCTAGTAACATTGGATAATGAAGAAGCCAAAATTCATGTAGGTGAGAATATAGGCATTTTAACTTCAACAACCACTAGCTCTTCAACTCCTGCCAGTAACCCTTATCAAAATTTTGAGCGAAAAGATATTGGTATTACCCTTAAAGTTACTCCTTTGGTTAATCAAAGTGAATCAGTAACTCTAAAAATTGAACAAGAGATATCTGATGTAATACCCTCTACAACTGGTAATGACCAAGTGACTTACAGTAAAAGGGAAATACAAACATCAGTTTTGCTAGATGATGGTTCTATGCTGGTGCTGGGTGGGCTAGTAAAGGATAATTTGCAAATTGCTGAAGACAAAGTGCCTTTTTTTGGCGATTTACCTGTTATTGGTTGGTTATTTCGAGCAGAAAAGGAAAAAAAGGTTAAAACTAATTTAATGGTTTTTTTAAGACCAACGATTATCCGTACCCGTGAAGTGGCAGATAAAGTATCGAAAAAAGAATATTATAAAGTTCAGCTTCAACAACAGGCATATAGAAAATTACTTAAAGAGTTAGGAAAAGATGTTGAAGTACCAACACTACCCAAATTGTAATACAAAAGCAGTATTTAAAATTTCAATTAAGCGTTTAATAAGCCGTTAGATTATTATTTATGGATTTGGCTCAGCCAGTTGTTAACAATTTGCCCTATAGTTTCGCTAAGCGTTATGGGGTATTAATTGCTCCTTCGGAACAAGGGGTAACGCTATTTTATACTTCACCGGTTACGCCGGTGGTGTTTTCAGAAATTGTCCGTTATGTGGGACAGCCTACCGCAGTTGAAGTATTATCTTCAGATGCCTTTGAGCAAAAAATGGGAGAGCTGTATCAGGGCAAAACCTCTGAAACCATGGAGGCCATGGAAGATTTAGGCGACGATATGGATTTGGCCAGCCTGGCTGATGCGATTCCTGAAACCGAAGATTTAATGGAGCAGGAAGATGATGCGCCCATAATTCGCTTGATTAATGCGGTGCTGTCTGAAGCCATACGAGAACAGGCGTCGGATATTCATATCGAAACCTTTGAAAAACGTTTGGTGGTTCGGTTTCGTGTCGATGGGGTGATGCGTAAAGTCATCGAGCCTAAACGACAGTTGGCGGCTTTGTTGGTATCGCGGATCAAAGTTATGGCACGGATGGATATTGCTGAAAAGCGGGTTCCCCAGGATGGTCGAATTGCCTTACGCGTGGCTGGCCGGGAAGTGGATATTCGGGTGTCTACCTTACCTTCCAATAATGGCGAACGGGTGGTCATGCGTTTGCTAGATAAGCGGGCAGGTCGACTGGACTTAAAGCACCTAGGTATGTCTGGCCGTGATCATGAATTGTTGCATGATTTATTACTGAAACCCCATGGTATTATTCTCGTCTCAGGACCTACTGGCTCTGGTAAAACGACCAGTTTATACGCAGGCCTAACCACCTTAAATTCAGAAACCCGCACTATTTTAACTGTTGAAGACCCGATTGAATATAATTTGGAAGGGATTGGTCAAACTCAGGTCAATACCAAAACCGATATGACTTTTGCTCGTGGGCTGCGCGCGATTCTCCGCCAAGACCCAGATGTAGTGATGGTTGGGGAAATTCGTGATACCGAAACCGCCCAAATTGCAGTACAAGCCAGTTTAACTGGACACCTGGTGCTGTCTACTATTCACACTAATACGGCAATTGGCGTAGTCACTCGGTTAAAAGATATGGGAATGGAGCCCTTTTTGCTCGCTTCCAGTTTATTGGGGGTGATTGCCCAGCGATTGGTGAGGGTGTTATGTGATGACTGTAAACAGCCCTTTGAAGCCAGTGCTAAAGACTGTGAATTATTGGGGGTGAGTACAAGTACGCCTCCCACCTTATATCGCCCGAAAGGCTGTGAAAACTGCAATCACAGTGGTTATAAAGGCAGGACAGGTATCTATGAAGTCATTGCCGTAGATGAGCCACTTAGAACCTACATCCACGAAGGGGCTTCTGAACAACAAATGAATGCCTATGCGCGTACTAAAGGCCCAGGTATTCGTGAAGATGGTTGCCGTAAAGTGATGGAAGGGGTAACCACCTTGGAAGAAGTATTGAGAGTCACCCGTGAAGATTAGCAAACGAGCTAGCAGGTAGTTGGATTATGGCTGCATTTGAATATATTGCCTTAACCCAAGCGGGTAAAGAACAAAAAGGGGTGATTGAAGGGGACAGTATTAAACAAGTCCGACAGTTGTTGCGTGATAAGCAACTGGCCCCGATGCAAGTAACACCCGCTAAAGGTAAAAGCCAAGCAGGCAGTGGCGGTGGCTTTTCTGTACAACGTAGCCACCGTATATCAGTTCATGAACTGGCTTTATTTACCCGACAGTTAGCTACCTTAATTCAAGCTGGCATGCCCCTGGAAGAGTGTTTGCGAGCAGTGGGGGAGCAGTCAGGCAAGAATAAAATCAAATCGATGGTAATGTCAGTAAGAGCCAAAGTATTAGAAGGTTATACTTTGGCTGACAGTTTAGCTGAATACCCGAATGTCTTTCCTAAATTATATCGCGCTACCGTTTCGGCGGGTGAACATGCTGGACACTTAAATTTAGTACTAACCCGCTTAGCTGATTATACCGAAGCCCGCCATAAGTCCCGCCAAAAAATTAAAATGGCGTTAATGTATCCCATTATATTATTAACGGCCTCGTTATTAATTGTGGGATTTTTATTGGGTTATGTGGTGCCCGATATAGTTAAAGTCTTTATTAATTCCAATCAAGAATTACCTATGCTAACCCAAGTGATAATTGCAGCCAGTGATGGGGTAAAAGCCTCCTGGCATATTATTATATTGTCAGTCATTATCTTGGTAGTAGGTGTTAAGCAAGGGATGAAATTTGATGGTTTTCGCTATAAGGTTCACCGTTTTAACTTAATGCTGCCATTAATGGGTAATTTAACCAAAAATACCGAAACGGCTCGTTTTATCAGTACCTTAAGTATTTTATCAAAAAGTGGTGTGCCATTAGTGGATGGCTTACGAATTGCTGTGGAAGTAGTCAGTAATGAAGTATTAAAAGCCAAGGTAAGCAATACAGCACAAGTAGTCAGTGAAGGTGCCAGCTTACGAGCTGCGCTAGAACAAACCGGGATTTTTGCACCAATGGTGGTACATATGGTAGCCAGTGGTGAATCCAGTGGTGAGTTGGATGAAATGCTGGCCCGTGCAGCAGAAAACCAGGAGCAGGAATTAGAAGGTTTTGTGACCATGCTAGTTGGTTTATTTGAACCTTTTATGTTGTTATTTATGGGTGCTGTCGTATTGGTTATCGTATTGGCTGTATTGTTGCCTATTCTTAACTTAAACCAGCTAGTGATGTAGGGCTGGATTATGCAACAAGCTCTTCATCCCCGACAGTCTGATGTTAACCACCAAAAGCTTCGTTTGAACAACCAGTCTTATTTGAACCGCCAGCCTTATTTAAATCAGAGCGGCTTTACCCTGATCGAAGTATTAGTGGTAGTGGTAATTATTGGGGTGTTGGCGTCAGTTGCAGTATTAAGTTTGGGTGATGGTGGCCGTGAACGGGAAATAAGACAGCAGATGTCTGAGTTGGCATTATTGTTTGAGCAAATGCAAACGACAGCTGTGTATAAGAACCAGTCCTATGGGATTACATTAAAGGACGATCGATTAAGCTTTTTAAGCTGGGATCGCTCTAAACGAAAATGGCAGGAAGCAGAATCTGGTAAGGATAAGGATATTCCCTGGAAGCCGATTAAACTGGCAGGAGGCTTAACCTTTCAAAATTTAATGATCGATTCTAAAGACTCGCCTATAGGTGATTTGTTAGCAAAACAGCGCAAGCGGCTGAAAGATAATCAGATTATTAAAAAAGAGCTTGGGCCAGTACCGGATATCGCCTTTTTATCCAGCTATGAAGTGACCCCATTTAAGCTCACCATTGTCAGTGATACAGGTATAGAGAAAACCCAATATTATTTAACAACTGATGGAGTATCAGGTTTTGACATTCTATCAGAAGAGTAATCAGCAAGGTTTTACTTTATTAGAAGTAGTGGTAGCTGTTGCTGTATTTGCTATTGCAGCATCTATGTTATTGGTGGCAGGGGGCGGCGCCATTCAAAAAACGGCTTATTTGGAAGAAAAAACCTTAGCCAATTTAATTGCTGAAAACTATCTGGTGGAATTAAAGCTGGAGCCTGATTGGCCTGCGGTTGGTGAGAAAACCGAGGAAGTGGTACTAGCGGGACGCAAGTGGGAAGTCAAACATAATGTGTCTCAAGCGGGTGACGAAAAACGAATGCGTAAAATCGTAGTATCAGTAGAACGGAAACTGGATTACCACGATGGCAAGCCCCATTTATTAGCGGAACTGCAGGGGTATTTGGTGAAGTTAAAATGAAAAAAACCGCTACTGTTCCTATGCATGATCCTCAGTCAGGTTTCACTTTATTGGAAGTGGTGATTGCTGTTGCGATTTTTTCGTTATTAGGGTTGGCTACTTATCAGTTATTTAGTTCGGTACTAAATACCCAAACGGCTGTATTTGAACGAAGTGAAAAAGTGATTGCTTTGCAGCGGGCGACTTTTATGTTGCAGCGGGATATTGGCAATATGGTAGCGCGCAGTGTGCGTGATGAACTGGGTGGTAACGAAGATACCTGGTCCTGTGATGAGTTTGAACAGACTTTTGTATTTACCCATCATGCTTGGGATAACCCGTTAAATGAAGAACGAAGTGAGTTACAGCGGGTGCAGTACCGGATGGTTCCTGATGAGGAAGCGGAAGAGCAGGGTAATGATGATTTGTTTATTTTAGAGCGGGATTATTGGCGGGTATTGGATAAAGCGCCCGAGCCAAAACTATATGAGCAGAAATTATTAGCAGGCATTAAGTCGTTAAAATGGCGGTTTTTAGAAAGGAAGGAAAAAACATCCGGCTCTAGTGGTACAAATACCAATATTGATGATGACTGGAAAGAGTGTAAGGATTATGCACCATCGCCTAATCAGGGAAGTGCCAACAACCGCGCTCTCCCTCAAGCAATAGAAGTCACCTTTGAACATACCCTATTTGGTGAGCTACGGGTGTTAATTGAAGTAGCGGTAGGTAAAGTGTGATGAAGTGGATATTAGTGAAAAAAGCAGAAAATAAGCCTGGTGTCCGATATGGTATAACAGGCTATTCTTCCGCCGCTCTAAAAGGCCATCCTTGGCCTTCAGAGCTAAAGCTGTTCCAGACAGCAGCTTCAGAACATCCTGCTATCCCATATCCACAAGCTTTTGCGACAGCCTCGAAGAGGAGTAAAAAACCTTCATCATTGCCCCAAAAACAACAAGGCGTTGCTTTAATTACAGTCTTATTGGTATTTGCGTTAGTGGCTATTATTGGGGCGGCGATTATTCGTCAGTTAGATTTTTCTATTCAAGCCACTACCCATCATGTGCATTCGGCTATGCTCCGCCAATATGCGTTAGGTACTGAAGAATATGTAAAAATTTTGTTGGCTGAAGATTTAAAAAGCGATAAAGAAGATGGCAAAGAAATAGACTATTTAGGTGAAATTTGGGCGCAACCTCGTTGTTTAAAAGTCAATGACAGTGGTATTGCGACGCCTAAATTGGAAGATGAAAAACAAAAGCGTAAAGAAAAAGAAGATAACGAGAAAAAAGATAAAGGCCCGATAGAGTGTGAAGATGGTATTTTGATGGAAATCAAGGATGCTCAAGGGTATTTCAATATTAATAATTTGTATGTAGAAAAAACAGTTATACGAAATAGAAACAACCAACGTAATAGTTCAAATAATAAAGAAACAGGTGAAGAAGGAATTGATAGACAAAATAACAATAATGAGAATGGAGGTCAGAATGATCAAAATAAAGATAAAGAGGTAACTAATAAGGATATTGAAGCTATTTTTACTAGCTATCGAAATGTTATTGAACAACAACTTTCTCAAAAAATTCCTCAAGATTTATTGAAAGAAATTACAAAGTGGATAAACAAAAAAAATACTGATGGCTCAGAAGATTTAGAATATTTAGGTTTGAAAACACCTTACCGGGTAGCCAACCAACCATTACAGCACGTTTCTGAGTTGCAACTAGTAAGATACATTAGAGAAAAGTCAGGTCAATCCTATTACTTGCCGTTAGCAGAAAACTTGGTTGTTTTACCTGAGCCTCTCAAAGAAAGTGATAACCAAACGCCAATTAATATTTTTACAGCCTCAAAAGAACTTATCGAAGCTGTATGTCAAATGAAAGGTAAATCGTTAGATCAATCTCATTTGGAAAAATTTCTTGAAAAAAGAGTGAAAAAAGATCAGTACCCAAATATTCAAGCAATAGACACAGAGTTAGTTTCTTGTGGTGGGGTAGATGGTTATAAAATTAAGGATTTAAAAGAAAAGAGTTTAATCAGTTTAAACAGCAAATACTTCATTGCCCAATTTACTGTGCGATTAAACGATTATGAAACCATTTTAACCAGTTATTTCTATCGTAAAAGTCAAGATGAAGTAATTGTATATAAACGGCGTTGGTTACCAGAACCGATTTTTACTAAAGAGACTTCGTAAAGTGAAGCTATGAGTGATTGTTTTATTCAATGGCATGATGAGTTGCTAACAGCAGCCGATCAGGAGCTTTTTCTGAGTTGGTGCTGGGGTGATGCCGAAGGAAATGCAGCAACCACTGTGGTTACTGATACCATGGCGGTGTTAGTGGAGCAGTTAAAGGCTAAGCCTAAAGCGCAGGCAGTTTTGGTATTACCCAGCCAGCGTTGTACGGTTACTGCAGTGAAAGTGCCTTCTAAACAGCGTAAGCATATTGAGCAGTCTGTGCCCTTTTTGCTGGAAGAGCAGTTAGTCGAGGATGTAGAAGAGTATCACCTGACGTTATTGGCGGTGACGGAAGAACAACTGGTGCCAGTGATTGCGGTCAATAAAGTCTATCTTGCGCAGGTGTTAAGTTATTGTCAGGAACATGGGGTTGAGCCTGACCGGATTGTGCCTGCATCTGTCTTATTAGCGACTGAAGCTAATCAACTAATTGCAGATGCTGATCAGGCTGTGTTGAGGCTGCCAGGCTGGCAATTTAGTCTTATTAATACCCAACAGTTGTCGATGTTGCTAGGCACGGTGATTAGCGTTGAGGAGGAGTTAGCGGGGGTATATTTAGGTGATACTGAGCCTAATAGATTGCCGTCCATTCCTTTGCTCAGTTGGCAACAGCAAGCCATCCCAACTTTGTGCTGGATGGCTAATAATCTCTTACAAGATGCGGCATTAAAGCGGATTAATTTGCGCCACGGCCAGTTTAAGCTACTGCAGGCTGATAGTGGTGTTTTGCAACAATGGCGTTGGTCAATTGCGGCGGGAATGATGGCTATTGCATTATGGGGCAGTGGCCAGTACTGGCAAATAAAACAGTTGGAAAAGCAGGCAGCACAATATGAAACAGCTGCTGTAGAACTCTATAAACAGCTGTTTCCTAATGATACGATTGTGGATGTCTATGATCAGTTTAAGGCGAAATTACAAGGCCGCCGGGTTGACCAGGGCTTAGCGTTTTTACAAGCATTACATAAATGGGGACAGGCCCAACAGCAATTACCTGATGGTCAAATTACCGTGAAAAATATCGACTTTCGTGAGCAGGGACGATTTTCCCTGGAAGTCAATGCGGCGTCACTGGATTCAGTCGATAAATTATTGGCTGCCGTTAAACAGCAGGGGCTGAGTGCTGAGCTAAAATCGGCGAATCACAACCAAGAACAGGTGGTGGCACGCATTGTTGTGAAACACTTAGCTGTTAAACAGGAGGCAGGATGATTCAACAATACTGGCAACAACTGTCGACTAATGACCGCCGAGCTTTAATGGTGTTATCAGGCTTTATACTGGTTGCATGTTTGTATCTGTTAATCTGGAAGCCGCTGGTTAACCGTTATAATACAGCTGAAAGTGATGTGGCTTATTGGCAGGAAGCCTATCAGTTTATGGAGCAGCGTCAACAGCAGGCAAAACTGCTAGGTGGACAAAATCAGCGAGCCAGTTTAAACGTGAACCAGCTTCGCCAGCTGATTACCACTCAAGCAGCTCAGCATGGGTTAACAATTAACCGTTTGGAACCTGGGCAAAGAGGTGTAACTCTTTGGTTAGAGAAGGTGCCATTTACTTCTGCACTAAAATGGTTAAATCTATTAGCAACTCGCCATCAGGTAAATGTGAAAGCAATTCAAGTGAGCCGACAATCAGATGCAGGAGTTGTTAATATACGAGCGGAATTTCCTGTAATCTAAAAAGGCACCTTTAAAAATGCATTTTTTCCGCGATAGCTGTGTTAGCCCCGTACTCAGGTCCTCATGTATTTCTAATACACTGTGGCCTTCGGCAACTGCTCCTTGCGTTGCTCTAACTTCTGCCTCCATGCAGTCGTCCGTGCGGTGCTGCCTTGCTCTCACGAAAAAATTACAATTTTAACAGAGCATTTCAAGGCTTTTTTAGTTTGTTTAGAGTCTATTATGAAAATTGTTGCTGACGAAAATATCCCATTACTGAATGCCTTTTTCCAATCTATTGGGGATATTACAACTTACCCTGGACGGGAGATTGGCCCTGAGCAGGTCGCAGATGCTGATATTCTACTAGTGAGGTCAGTTACCCAGGTTAATCAAGCATTACTCGCTAATAGCAGTGTCCGTTTTGTTGGTACCTGTACTATTGGCACTGATCATATTGATTTAGCCTATTTGGAAGCGCAGGAGATTAACTTTGCGGCTGCACCTGGCTGTAATGCTAATGCTGTGGTTGAGTATGTGGTTAGTGTGTTAGATGTGCTGGCTGAACAGCAAGGGTTTAACTGGCAAGATAAAGTGGTGGGGATTGTTGGTAAAGGTAATGTAGGTGATCGCTTATATCAGGTGTTAAATAAGTTGGGAATCACTTGTCTTGTGAGTGATCCTATTTTGGAAGCAGCAGAAGACGAAAGTTGTGAATATGTTTCCTTAGATCAATTACTGGCTGAAAGTGATATTGTCACTTTACATACCCCATTGACAGAGGCGGGCGATTATCCGACTCATCATCTTTTGGATGCAGCTCGTTTAGACAAGTTAAAGCCCAACGCTATTTTAATTAATGCTAGTCGTGGTGCGGTAGTTGATAATCAAGCTCTGATGAGTTCACTTTCTGCTGGAAAACCATTGACAGTGGCTTTAGATGTATGGGAGCAAGAGCCTGAGATTAATCGTCAACTGTTGCCTTTAATCACAATCGCAACCCCTCATATTGCCGGCTACAGTGTAGACGGCAAAATTGCTGGCACTGAAATGGTATATCGAGCTATTTGTCGTGCATTTGGATTACCCAGCCGGGTGCGAGTAGAAGGTATTAAGCCGCTACCTAAGTTAAAAGCTCTGAGTTTTAGTAGTGATGCCTGTTTGGAAGAAGTATTATCGACGTCTATCCGTTCTGTTTACGATGTAAGACAGGATGATGCATTACTTCGTAACAGCTTTCGCGCCTTAGCAGAAGATGCTTCTACGGCTCAGGTATTTGATTCACTACGTAAGCATTATCGTAGTCGAAGAGAGTTTTCTACTGTAAAAGTTAAAATTAAGAAATGTTCTGGTAAGGTCAGTTCTGCACTGAAAGCCCTTAACTTTAATGTAGTAACAGTTTAATGATGCCCTTCATCAATCATTTGTGAAGAGTATAAAAAACACCGCCATTGGCGGTGTTTTTATGTGGAGAGCAGATCACAGGAAACTCGCTTGTTGATGCCTAATTATTCAGTGCAACTGTCGGTTTTGTTGTTATAAGTGACTCGCTTTATGTGATGATTAGGTTTACTTTTTCTTATAAACCCAGGCTTTTTCTAGCCTTTTACAAGCCTTCATAATCATTTGTTCGGTAATGGGGATTTCATTACCATTTTCATCAATGATGGCGGCGCCGTATAGCAAATTTTCGGGTCGTGGGGATTTCGTCGTCATTATGGGTTGGGTGTGCATAAGTTACCTCTTAGCCTAATCAGTACATGAAGATTTATTACCAAAGCACCTGTTATGACTGGATGATTATTAATTTAGTTTTACTCCAAAGTGCTAAGGCGTTTAGTGGATCACACTTTATTGTTTTTAGTCCTTTTTTTGTGAGGTTAAACGAGAATGCTTACTTCCTGCAACTATCTTGAAGGGCTTTTTTTATACCGTTCAGGACTATTAAAAGAAACACTGATTTTTAAAACCTTTTATATGTAAGTATACGCTTATTTAAAACGTAGGATTTCTACTTATAGGACTCAAGTGACCATTTTGACAGGCTCAGAAAACTCACAAGCAGCAACGCCAGTGGTCATCAAAGGCCTAAAGCGCTGATAGTAGAGGGCTGCCTGTCAACTTTCAGGGATCTGTTAACTAGCGGCTGCTGGTAAAAAAAGTCTTTAATACTTGCTTAATATTATTAGCGCTTTGGGTATGCACAGCATTACGTAGTTGTTGGGCTAGGGTGGCCTGTTGCTCAGCTATAGTTGGGGGTAGTTGTGGGTCATCTGGCTTGGGTAGGTTGAGCCCTGCTAAGCGAATAAAGGACATTTCAGTTAATACAGCCTGGTCAATAGCATCCTGGCGAATAGTATCCTGGTAGCGTAAATAACCTTCACTGCCTAGCCAAAGCATGCAACCAAAGCATGCGAGATGTCGGTCATGGGGGATGCCAAACTCATCTGGCTCATAATTACCAATGATATCATCCACATACAGTGTGCTACTGCGGGGAAAGACCCGATATAACCGGAGTAAGGTATGGGCGCAGTCGTGATAAAAGTCGTCAATATGAATATCGGCCATTGGCTAACAACTATTTAGTTTTTAGTTTGGTAAGTGGTTTTGCTTGAAACTCTATCTTTGCAGCAGTATCAAGGCAGATAGTTTTTAGCGATGTACCCTGATTGAAGGAATACACCACCAGCCTGTTAGGCAACTACCTATTAGAAAATTTAGTCGACTTGTCGTCAAATTGTCACGCTAAGTTTAACGGAAATATTGTTGCAAAAACTCACCAAAGCGAAGAATAGCATCTTGTAAGTCTTCTGCATGGGGCAAGGTAACAATGCGGATATGATCGGGATCTGGCCAGTTAAAGGCTGTACCTTGTACAAGCAAGATTTTTTGCTGTAGAAGCAAGTCCAGTACCAGCTGCTCATCATTAACAACAGGGTAAACCTTTGGGTCCAGTTTAGGGAAAGCGTATAAGGCTCCTGTTGGCTTCACACAGCTCACCCCTGGAATCTCATTGAGTAACTGCCAGGTGATGTCGCGTTGCTCTTTTAAGCGCCCACCAGGTAGCACTAAGTCATTAATGCTTTGATAACCCCCCAGTGCAGCCTGGATAGCATGCTGAGTAGGCATGTTAGGGCATAGCCGCATTGATGCCAGCATATCCAAGCCTTCGATATAGCCTCTGGCCTTTTGCTTGGGACCGCTGATGACCATCCAGCCTGAGCGAAAGCCTGCAGCTCGATACGACTTAGACAAGCCATTAAACGTAATTGTCAGAATATCATCAGCCAGGCTAGCCAATGAATGATGCTGAATGTCATCGTATAAAATTTTGTCGTAAATTTCGTCAGCAAAAATAACCAGTTGATGTTGCCGGGCAAACTCAACAAGCTCTTCTAAAAAAGCTTTTGGGTATACGGCACCCGTTGGGTTGTTAGGGTTGATGATGACAATACCACGGGTTTTACGGGTGATTTTCTGCTTAATATCATCAAGGTCGGGGTACCAGTTGGCCTGTTCATCACAGCGATAGTGAACGGGTTTGCCACCTGATAGGCTAACCGCGGCTGTCCACAGGGGATAATCTGGAGAGGGAATTAATAACTCATCACCGTTATTGAGCAGGCCCTGCATGGCCATCACAATTAATTCACTAACGCCATTGCCAATGTAAATATCATCAATGGCAACATCCAGCATGCCTTTTTGTTGGTAATACTGCATTACCGCTTTGCGGGCAGCAAATAAGCCTTTTGCATCACCATAGCCTTGGGCTTGTGGCAAGTTATGGATGACATCCTGAATCAACTCTTCAGGTGCATCAAAACCAAAAGGGGCGGGGTTGCCGATATTGAGTTTAAGTACGCGATGGCCTTCATCCTCAAGGCGTTTCGCTTCGTTGAGTACGGGACCACGGATGTCATAACAGACATCAATTAACTTCTCAGATTTATCGACCAACTGCATGGTATGACCCTGTAACGAAAATTTTCCTGAGAAAAAGCCTTTCTTTGTTTATTGAACAAGGCTGATTGAGCAAGGTGGATTGACCAGGCATCAAAAAGGGCTTTTTCCAAATTAATCTAAGCCTGTTTATACCTGCAATTAGGGTATATTTTTTTGGTAGCTAAGATTAAGCTGAATTGTAATGGGTAAAGATGGATAAATCACTGGCTAATTGAGGTCAATTATGGCAAAAGTTGACAAATCGGATGCCCAATGGCGGCAGGAGTTAACCCAAGAGCAATACCGAGTATGCCGACAAAAAGGAACTGAGCGACCATTCTCTGGGCAATATGAGTCATTTGATAGTGAAGGGATTTACCACTGTGTTTGTTGTGGTCAGGCACTGTTTGACTCTAATCATAAATATCACTCTGGATCTGGCTGGCCAAGTTATTGGCAACCGGTGAGTAGTGGTGCTGTTGCAGAAACAGGTGATCATAGTTTGGGTATGCAGCGTATCGAGGTGCTTTGTAGTCAATGTGATGCCCATTTGGGGCATGTCTTTCCGGATGGGCCAGAACCCACTGGACTACGATACTGCATTAACTCTGTTGCTTTAGATTTTTCACCTAAAAAATAGCGCTAATCATAATCAACAAATTAAGCGAGAGTTATTCATGGATGGAATCTACCAAATAGCTTGTCAAACCATTGATGGAAAGTCAGTGATGCTGGCCGACTATGCAAATAAAGTGATGCTGGTTGTTAATACAGCCAGCCAGTGTATGTTTACACCACAATACCAGCAGCTAGAACAGTTATTCCAACAATACCAGCACCAAGGATTGGTGGTTTTGGGTTTCCCCTGTAATCAATTCAGACAACAGGAGCCGGATAATGAATCAGATATCCAACAATTTTGCACGACTCGCTATGGGGTGAGCTTTCCTTTATTTGCAAAAATTAACGTCAATGGTGATGAGGCGCATCCTCTGTTTCAATTGTTGAAACAAAAAGCCCCCGGCTTATTGGGTAGTCGAGCAATTAAATGGAATTTTACGAAGTTTCTGGTTTCCCCTCAGGCTAAGCATATTAAACGTTATTCGCCACAAACTTTACCTGAGGCGATAGAGTCTGATATTAAAAAATATTTAGCAATGCAAAACAGTCAAGCAGCCTAGTGGTGTATGTGCAAAATAAGACTATTCAATTTTACGCTTGGACATGCACTACTATGCAGATTTAATTAGCTTAAGCGGTTTTCTGGCTGGGTTTGGGGGAAATCCATTTATCAATTACCTGACGCAGTTGCTCGCTTTTAAAGGGTTTGGCAATGTAGTCATCCATACCGGCATTAAGGCATTTTTGCCGGTCATGACTTAATGCGTTGGCAGTCAGCGCTACAATAGGAATATGTTGAGTGGCTGAATTATTTCGCAGCTGCTGGGTGGCTGCATAGCCATCCAGCACAGGCATGTTGCAGTCCATAAAAATTAAGTCAAAATTATTTTCTTCGCAAAGGTTGATACAGTCTTGGCCGTGGCTGGCTAATGTGACCTGATGGCCGAGCTTTTCCAACATCCCTTTAGCAACCATTTGATTAATATGATTATCTTCTACTACCAGTAATTGATAAGAAGGCGCATGTGCATCCGTTGTTGTTTGTATCGGTGTGATATTGCTCTCAGGCATTGAAATATGAAATGTGGTTAATAAGGTTTGGTATAAATCATTTCGCCTAAGTGGCAAAGGTAGCTGCTGATTAATGTGTAGCAGCTCTACTTCCTGCCGGGTAAGGAGTGATTGATGAGGCGTCGCATAAATAATATTGATGTCTGGTGCCAGGCTGTAAAATTCCTGAATAACACCTGGGTTATCTAGAATAATGCAGGAATATGGCGCTAACTGCCGATCTTGTAGCTGACTGGCCAGTGGTGTTTGATTATCTAGTAAGGTATGGGGCATCTGCCAATAGCTAAAGTAATGACTCAAGGTTTCTTGTAATGCTTCGTGACAATAAATCAGTATATGATGCTGGCGTAATTGCTGATCAATTTCGATGTGTTGTACCTGTTCAGGCTTAGGCAGTGGAAGAGTGACAGTGAAGATACTGCCTTTATCAAGCGTTGACTGTGCTTTTAAGCTGCCTCCCATGGCTTCTGCCAGGTTTTTACTCAAAGCTAAGCCTAAACCTGTGCCACCGTACTTGCGATGAATAGATTCGTCTGCCTGAGAAAAAGGCTTAAAGACTTCATCAATGGTTTCCTGGCTAATGCCAATACCTGTATCAGATACTTCAAACTGAATAGCAAATTCAACGGGACTTTCTTTTAATATAGAGGCTGCTACTTTTACACTGCCTTCAGCAGTGAACTTGATAGCATTGCTTACTAAATTACCTAAAATCTGGTGAATGCGGGTAGGATCACCTACCAGATTTTCGGGAATAGCTGGGTCAATGTCACACTCAAGAGAAAGGTGTTTATCGGTGGCATTTTGACTAAACAAATTAACAACATCTTCAATGGTATCTCGTAAATCAAATTCCACTTGCTCTAGCAGCAACTTACCTGACTCGAATTTTGATAAATCTAAAATATCGTTTAATAGTTGAATTAGCACTTTGCCAGAATTATAAGCAATGGTGAGCTGTTGTTTTTGTTCGGGTGTAAGGTCTGTGTCGAGAGTTAAACCAATCATGCCTAGCACCCCATTAATAGGAGTACGAATTTCATGGCTCATATTGGCTAGGAAGGCGGCACGCGCATTAGCCATCCGTTCAGCTTCTTGTCTGGCACGATTGAGCATATCGTTGCTTGATTGCAGTTTTTTGTTAGCAGCTAGTAACTCGCTGGTTCGCTCATCCACTATGGTCTCTAGTTCTGTCAGGTAATGACGTAGTTGGTCTTCTGCTTGATGGCGCTTTTTCAGATGAGAGTTAATGCTAGTAAAGTGATGATTGGTACTACTCACCAACTCGCCAATTTCATCTCGCTCATGACCGGGGGGACAGGGGAGTTTTGCCGACTCATCCCGCTCAGGGTCAAGTTGTCGCATGGATTTGATGATTCCCACTAGAGGCTTAGTGAGCATGGCATAAAACAGCAGGAGTAATATAATGGATAAAAATAAGCTGCGGATAAAACCTGTAATTAAGGTCATCGCTGCACGTTGCAGGAAGTTTGCTCCAATAGCATAGGTATCAATTTCAATTTCTAAAATTCCCAGCCGCTCCTGAGGGTTGTAATCGATATGCAACACTTCGCGATAATGCCGGGTTTTGCCAAACAGAAAGTCACTTAAGTCTCGATAAGGCGCTGCTTGCACTGGCTCTCGTGCCTGGGCAAGGACGACACCGCTATTATCCAGTAATTGAGCGCTGATGATGGTTGGTGATTCTAACAGCCCATTAACCAGCTCTTGGGAAAGCTCGGTATCTATGTTGTAGGCCATGCGTGCGGCAGGATTACGGGTGATATCAATGATGCTTTTGATCTGATGATCGATAAACGTTTTCTCATAACTAAAGTCCATTGCCACTTGGACAAAACTGAGCAAAGTACCAATAAAAAAAGCCAGCAACACCGTGTTTCTGGCTTGTTTGTAAGAGAGTCGCTCGGTAAATTTAATATTCATTGACTATATACTGCATTACTTCTTCTGTTTTTCAGCTTAGCAGCTGCCGAATTATGCTTTATTGGCTAATCGTAAACATTTTTCTTTTTCCAGTCTTCATCTGAGCTTTTTAGTTCGTCCAGCTGGTCAACCAGTTGGCCACTGTCTTCTGCAGGGCTTGCTTTGTCGGTTTCTTTTTGCTCAAGGGCTCGAATGAGGGATTGTAACTGCTTAATTTGCTCAACGTATTGTTGTTTCTGGTTGTGTTTTTTCAGTTCATCAAGCGCTTGGGTGTAATAACGAATAGCTGATCGGTATTTTTCTTGTTTCTCTGCTTCTTTGGCAAAAGAGCTGAGTAGTTCTACTGAGGTGGTGACAATCAAACCTTTAATCAGTACTGAAAATTTATTGGCATCTGCTTTATTAAGACGATTGCTTTTATAGCTATCTGATACTTGGCGATAGAGCTCGTGCAATAGCGATTGAATTTCTTTGGCCCGCTTTTCAGACGTGATGGCAAAGTGCTCTTGTTGTTTATTAGCAATTTCCTGTTGAATGACACTTAGCCGTTGTTTCACCTCTTCCATTCCCTTTAGAACATCAGGGGGCACCTTTCTACCACATAGTGTTTTGATGCATTCTAAAGCCTGCTGTTTTTCTTCTAGTAGAAATACTGCCAGGCCATTACTCAGCATTTGTAAGGGGATATCGTTAAGCAAATAGTCAGCTCGTCGAACTCGGCTGTTAAATTCTGATAATAGTCGGGCTTTCTCTAGTCGAGCATTTTCTAGAGAGTGTTTGACGTATGCAATGATAGTGATCACTATAATCACTGCTATGATTGCAATAACTATGCTAAATGGTGCCACTGCCTTCCCCGTGAGATTAGATAAAAAATAATAGTTACTGCTGAAAGCATAGCTCACCCACCTGATGTAATGCACTTTACCGGGTGTAAGTCAGTCTGCCCAGAAACTTGAGCAGGCTCTACAGGTTTCCATATTGGCTGTCTATCTGCTGCTGCTGAGCTTGTCATCCAATTGTTAAAAATAAGAAAAATACTTGACGCTGCTAGTATAACTATCTACTATAGCGCCGCCTGCTCGCGGTGGCGAGTAGTTGACGTTGAAGTATCAGGTTAACTGAATTGTTGACTTGCTGTCCCCTTCGTCTAGTGGCCTAGGACACCGCCCTTTCACGGCGGTAACAGGGGTTCGAGTCCCCTAGGGGACGCCACTTATCAAAAAAGCAGCCAGTTTGGCTGCTTTTTTTGTTTGAGCTTCCTTAAATTATTCAATTCTATCTTGATCGGTTCACTTTAAACTAAACGCCAGCCGTCGTATCCTCTATTAATTTCACAACCTTTTTCTTAAAGGGTATTACCAATGAGCATAGTTTATTCATTTGGTGAGCTGCTAGTGGATATGCTGGCACAGCCTGACTCGCAGCAAAGTGTTAATTATCGGCCGTTTCCTGGTGGTGCGCCAGCTAATGTAGCCGTGGCAGTGGCAAAGCTAGGGGGTGAAAGTCGTTTTGTGGGACAGGTCGGTGATGACTTTTTTGGTCATTGGCTGGTTGAGGCAGTCAAACAGTATGATGTGAATAGTGATTATCTGTTTGTCACTAGCCAGGCTAAAACCGCGCTAGCATTTGTGAGTTTAGATGCTCAAGGGGAGCGTTGTTTCAGCTTCTACCGAGATCAATCGGCGGATCTTTGTTTTGATCAGGCATGTTTGGATCGGGTTGACTTCGCTGCAGCCGCTATTTTTCATTGCTGTTCCAATACCCTTACCCATGGGGCTTTAGCTGAAGTGACCCAGGAAGCATTACAGCGTGCTCGACAGCAGGGGGCGATTACGAGTTTTGATATCAATTTACGACCGGCGCTTTGGCCTGAAGATCGATCGCCACAAGCAGTGATTACTGATTGTATTAAGCAAGTTGATATCATTAAAGCCAGTGTTGAGGAGTTAGCCCAGTTAAAGCCAGACTGGAGTCTTAGCCAGTGGCAGGACCTGTTTATAAATAATGGCACTCAACTCATCGTTTTGACTGATGGTGCCAGGCCAGTACAAGTGGTGACACCTGATGGTCAATTTGAGCAGGCGGCGCCCATTGTTAAGGTCGTTGATACTACAGCAGCCGGCGATGCTTTCGTGGGAGGCTTATTATTTGGTTTGGCTAATGGGCTTAAGCAAGGATTAGCATTTACCGACTGGCTTGCCTCTGGTGCGCTTCAAGAGACTGTTGCTCAAGCAGTGGTATGTGGTGCTTTAACAGTAAGCAGGGCTGGGGCTTTTCCAGCATTGCCCTACCGGCACGAAGTTGATGAGTTTTTGCTGCGAGGGCAAGGCGGTGAATAAAACAGATAATGCCAAAAAAAAACAACCTGATTTTCAAGATCCTGACTTTTTATTAGCGCATATTCGTTCCATATTAGGGTTTTACGATAGTCGATGTATGGATCAGCGACGAGGTGGTTTTTATCACCATTTTAAGGACAATGGTAATATTTATGATCAGGATACTCGACATTTAGTGTCTAGTGCCCGCTTTGTATTTAATTATGCCAAAGCGACTCGTTTTATTGATCGCCAACAATATTTGCCTTATTTAAAGCACGCCATTGCATTCTTAGAACAAGCTCACTGGCAGCCGGATACGGCTGGTTATGCCTGGTTGCTGGGGGGGGATAATCAAATACTCGATGGTACTAACCACTGCTACGGTTTAGCTTTTGTTTTGCTGGCTCATGCAGAAGCACTTCAGGCAGGTGTTGGCTCTGCTGAAAAAATAGCGGCTGTTTTTGATTTGATGGAACAACATTTTTGGGATGCCCCTCATCAGTTGTATAAAGATGAGGCATCAGCTGACTGGCAGGTAGTTTCGCCTTACCGGGGTCAAAACGCCAATATGCATAGTTGTGAGGCATTAATTGCTGCCTTTCAAGCTACAGGAGAGCAGCGTTACCTGTCTCGTGCTCAATGTTTGGCTGAGAAGGTAACCCAGCAGCTAGCCAGGCAAGGGAGTGGTTTTATTTGGGAGCATTACGATACGGCCTGGCAGATCGATTGGGACTATAACCGAGATAACCCGCGCCATTTATTCCGTCCTTGGGGCTTTCAGCCAGGCCACCAAACTGAATGGGCGAAATTGTTATTAATCCTAAACCGTTATCAACCTGCAGACTGGCTGGTAAGTACGGCAGAGCACTTATTTAGTGAATCACTGGCCATTGCCTGGGATAGCTCATTAGGTGGGATTCATTATGGCTTTGACCCTAGCCATCGTATTTGTGATAGCGATAAATATTTTTGGGTGCAGGCAGAAAGTTTTGCTGCTGCTGCATTATTGGCTGAAGCAACCAACAATTCAGATTACTGGGATTGGTATCAGCGTATCTGGCAGTTTAGTTGGCAGCATTTGGTTGATCATCAATATGGTGGCTGGTTTCGTATTCTGGATGGAAAAAATCAAAAATATGATCAATTAAAAAGCCCCGCGGGTAAAACAGATTATCATACCATGGGGGCTTGCTACGAAGTACTTAACGTGTTGGGTCAGCTACCTGATTAAGTACTCGTTATGACTTCTAATCACCAGGCATTAAGCCAAGGTTGCCACCATCACTGATTTAATAGTGTGCATTCGGTTTTCTGCTTGATCAAAGACAATAGCGTGGGGTGACTCAAATACATCTTCTGTCACCTCTAGCCCATCAAGCCCATATTTTTCATAGATAGTTTCACCAATGGCGGTCTCTCGATTATGAAAAGCCGGTAAACAGTGCAGGAATTTGACTTTAGGGTTGCCCGTTAAATTCAGTACCTGTTTATTGACTTGGTAAGGGCTCAGCAGCTTAATGCGTTCTTCCCAAATAGACTCAGGCTCACCCATTGACACCCACACATCCGTGTAGAGAAAGTCGACGCCATTGACGGCGGCTGCCACATCTTCGGTAAAAGTAAGGGTGGCGCCAGTATGGGCTGCAATAGCCTCTGCCTGTTCAATAAGTTCTGGTTGAGGGCGGCATGGGATAGGGCAGGCCATGCGGAAGTCCAAGCCCATTTTAGCGGCACCAATCAGTAGAGAATTACCCATGTTATTGGCACCATCGCCCAGATAGCAGAGTGATTGGGCTGACAGCGCTTTGGTGCTGTGCTCAGTCATAGTCAGAAAATCAGCCAGAATTTGAGTAGGGTGGAACTCATCGGTTAGGCCATTCCAAACAGGTACACCGGCATATTTAGCCAGTTCTTCAATAGTCGCCTGATGATAGCCACGGTATTCAATGGCATCGTACATGCGGCCTAGCACTCGAGCGGTATCTTTCATTGACTCTTTATGGCCAATTTGGGAGCCACTCGGGGCCAAATAGGTCACCTGAGCCCCTTGATCATAAGCCGCTACTTCAAAGGCACAGCGAGTTCGAGTTGAGGTTTTTTCAAAAATCAGCGCAATATTTTTTCCTCGTAACCGAGGTACTTCATTACCAATGTATTTAGCCGACTTTAAGTCGCTAGCTAAATTGATTAAAAACTGAATTTCGGCTGGGCTGAAATCAAGTAGCTTGAGGAAGTGCCGATTGCGCAAGTTAAAGGCCATGATGATTTCCTTGTATTAAATCGTCTGGCTAATTAATGAAAAAGGGTAAATAAAATAACGGTTAACAGAAAGGTGCTGTTAACCAAGCCGGTAAGGTTAACATGAAAAAATAACCTAGCCCGAATTTTTCATTAGATATCGAAGCGGGTGCTCTTCCATCCACTTGATAGGACGTGTATGATTGGCCGCCTATACTTGTAGTAAGGATAATGTCAAGTTTTTAGGGCTTGTTGTCTTAGTGCATTTTTTGGCAAGCGACACGCTTATTCCAGTAGTAACAGGCCTTATGTATCATCCAACAGCAGCTTAAATAAACCTTGTTAGTGCCTTAATCCATCGGAAACCGTTGATTGCTGCGCTTTAGGTCTTTATAATCCGCCGGGAACTTACTCTGGGTGGGTCTTTCCTGCTGCTGAGTGCTTTTAGATGGGGTAACCTGTCAGGACTGAGTTTAAATAATCACAGCTTAATGTATTTCCCACACTTTTATTTAAGTAACACAGTTGTCCTGGGACATAGCATGTCAATAGGTTGTTACAGCATTACTGGAAGATGCCGTAAATGATGGTAAGCAAAGTAGCTTTATGGCAGTTTCATTGGGGGTACAACGTGTGGGGTGTGAAATAAACCAAGTCAACCTAACCTGCCAAGCTATTTGCTTGGCATCATGTTGTCGCGTTTGGCTTTATTTAACTGCTGAGTGGATCACTAGTGTATTGATATTGATGCTATTACTGGTCAGTGAGGATCAAGCCAATCCATTAAACTTTAACCAAGACCTGGAGAAGTGAACTAGGCATTTATGATGACAGAAATTAGTAACCTGGAACAAATTGAGCGTTTAGAACAATTAATGGCAGTAGAAGAGGAAGTGCGTTCCTCTTTTGAAGAGCAAATTGAGGGCTACGAAAAACAAATTCAATTATTACGTAAGCAATTACAGTCGGCTAAGTCTGAAAATAAGCAAATGCACAATCAGACTGAGCAGCTAAAAAAACAGCTAAAACAAGTTAATCCAGAGCGAGCAAAACGTAAAGCGCTGGAGCAAAGAAAGCGTAACGAAGAGCTGACCAAAGGTAACCAGCTTCTTAGAACCAAAGTTACTGAGCTGAAAGAAAAAGTAGCGGCCTTAAGCAAAGACTTAGAACAGGCCAAGCAAGAAGCAGAAACAGGTAATGAAGACGCTGATTCAACGCAATCAGAGTCGCCAGTAACGTCAGTGACGAGCAAGGTTGAGCCTGTATTTGTTTCCTCCAATGAACACTGGAAAGTGTATCCTATCGAAGCAGCGATTGCTGATGACCACCCAGAAAATGCTAAATACATAGTGCTTGATGTAAGAACAGGTTGCACTAAGTTAGCTTTGTTGGAAGAGGGTGAGGTCAACTTCCCTACCATGAACCGCTTACCTCAGGAAGTAAAAAACTTTATCCAGTCAGAAGGCGCGTAAAGTCGGTAAGCTGACCGTTATTCAGCCATAAAGGGTTACTAAAGAGGCCATTACCAGCCGTCATGGAAAATTGATCATGATAGCTGGTAATGGCCTTTTTAGTTATTTTCTGTTTACTGGTTAAAGCAGGTCTTCGTGTCATTTGCCTATTGGTTTTAGGCAAATGAGTACTAGAGTGAAGAGGAGTGGCTTTAAAGTAGTGTCATTAAAGTTGGAAAGGGTAGACTGAGCCTAACTCTAAAATATCAGTCAGCTCATCAAGGGCTGCCCGTGACTCAACTAACAATTTAGGGTCAGCTAAGTCAGCTTCAGTTAAGTGGTCACGATAATGTTTTTCAATCCAGGCATCTAATTGTGAAAATAAATGATCGCTCATTAGACAGGACTGATTGATTTCTGCCTGTTCGACTTCGGTTAATACAACTCTTAGTCGCAGACAAGCAGGCCCACCGCCATTACACATACTTTGTTTTAGGTCGAAAAATTTCACTTCTTTTATTGGGTTATTGCTTGCAATAAGCTTTTGTAGATAGTGGTAAACAGCTGTATTTTCTCGACACTCTTCAGGTACGATGATCGCCATGCCACCTTTAGGTAAGGCAATGAGCTGGCTGTTAAATAAATAGGAGCTAATTGCATCAGCAACGGAGACAGCGTTAGTAGGCACCTCAATAAAATGAAAAGGTGAGTCACCAAATGCGGCTGTAATATCTTCTGTTACCTGCTGTTTGGACAAAAAAGCTTCTTCATGGAAAAACAGTGTATTCTGATTGCCGACAGCAATAACATCATTATGGAATACACCTTGATCAATCACTTGTGGGTTTTGTTGGGCATAAACAACTTTACTGGGGTTGAGCTGGTGCAATCGAGCAATTGCCATCGACGCTTCATAGGTTTGCCTGGCAGGATATTTAGTCGGTGCAGGTTTGCTGGTATCAAACGCATACTTACCAAATACAAAAAACTCAACACCAGCATCATTATAGTTTTCGCAAAAGCGGGTATGGTTGGCAGCACCTTCATCACCAAAGTGATCAGCACCTGGTAAGGCCGCGTGATGGGCAAAATGCTGCTCGTTGTCAAAAATAGCATTTAAAATACGCCCAGTGGTGTGATGTTCAATAGAACGGTGAAACTTATTGGTTAAATTGGCGGGGGTAAAGTGTACCCGACCATCACTGGTATCCGCACTGGGTGATACGGTTGCAGCATTGGCAGTCCACATGCTGGATGCAGAGCAACAATTAGCAAGTACCCTTGGTGCTTGCTTGGCCGCCTGCTTCAGAACCGCTTGATCAGAACCGGTAAAGCCAAGTCGACGCAGAGTATGAATGTCTGGGCGTTCCTGAGGGGCTAGCACCCCTTGCACCATCCCCAGGTCATACAGCGCCTTCATTTTTTTCAAGCCTTGTTTGGCGGCTTCCCTCGGGTTGGAAGCCGCTTGCTGGTTCAACTCTGATGCGACATTACCGTAAGACAAGCCGCTATAGTTATGGGTAGGCCCAACTAAGCCATCAAAATTGGCTTCAACTGCTTGCATGGATTACTCCTAAATATCGTAGGGGTATTACCCTGAATTATGTAATTAGAGTAGATGAAATTAGTGTTTAGGGATTGATAAGCCAGGTGCTAATTTTTCTGGCAAAGTCACTTCATCTGCCTCTAGGCTGGCAACTGGGTAAGCACAATAGTCGGCTGCATAATAGGCGCTTGCTCGGTGATTACCGCTCGCTCCAACGCCTCCAAAAGGTGCAGCACTACTTGCTCCTGTGGTTTGCTTGTTCCAGTTGACAATCCCTGCTCGAATTCGGCGTAAAAAATAGTCATAACGCTCACGGTCGGCGCTTAATAGCCCAGCAGATAAGCCATAACGCGTATTATTGGCAGCAGCCAGCGCCGCATCAAAGTCGTCATAACGAATCACTTGTAGTAAAGGACCAAACAATTCTTCATCGGGAAGCTTGTCTATCCCGGTAACATCGATTAAGCCGGGGCTGAGTAAACCAGTACCTGGTTTTAATTTAGCGGCTTTAACTAATGGCTTGCCACCCAGTTTTTCCAAATTAGTTTGGCCAGCGAGGATGTGATCAGCCGCAGCTTCAGTGATGAGAGATCCCATAAATGGTTGGTCTTCAGCATCATAAAGACCTACCTTAATATGTTGCATAGCTGCTTGTAATCGGGCTAAGAAAGTATCGCCTTGTTTGGTATTAGGCACAAACAAGCGTCGAGCACAGGTACAGCGCTGACCCGCTGAGATGTACGCAGACTGAATTGTGTCATGGACCGCAGCATCAATATCATTGACCTGGTCAAAAATAAGTGGATTATTGCCTCCCATTTCTAATGCCAGGATTTTGCCAGGATTACCCGCAAATTGCTGATGCAGCAAATGCCCTGTATTGGAGCTACCAGTAAAGAATAAGCCATCAATGCCTACATGATTGGCGAGCGCAATGCCCGTTTCTTTTTCTCCTTGCACTAGATTTAATACCCCAGCTGGAATACCGGCTTGCTCCCACAGTTTAACCATCGCTTCAGCCACTTTTGGAGTAAGCTCACTAGGTTTAAATACCACCGTATTACCTGCGAGTAGAGCCGGTACAATATGGCCATTGGGAAGGTGGCCTGGGAAGTTGTAAGGACCAAATACCGCCACAACTCCATGAGGACGATGGCGGAGTACTGCACGGCCTGCGGGTAACTCTGCCGTTTTGGTGCCAGTCCGTTCATGATAAGCCTTAATAGATATATCGATTTTGCCAATCATGGCTGCTACTTCCGTACGAGTTTCCCAGAGAGGCTTACCCGTTTCTTGAGCAATCAGCAGTGCTAATGTTTCTTTTTCCTGACTAAGCAGCTGCGCAAACTGTTTGATAATGGTTTCCCGCTGCTCATAAGTTAAGTCTGACCAAGCTAGAAAAGCATCACGGGCAGCACTAACAGCAGTATCAACCTGAGCGGTAGTAGCACTGTTGCCTTCCCAAATAACAGCATTTTTCGCTGGGTCTATAGACGTAAATGGTTTGCCTTCACCGGCTTGCCAGTTGCCATTGATAAATACGGTTGCTGTCATTGTTAAACTCTCCTACCACTGGATAAAGGTACCACCCGTACAGAGTCACCTTCTTCAACTTGAAGGTTGGCAGCAACGGTCGGCGTAATATAAATCAGGTTTTGTTTATCTTGAGTAATCGGACTCATACCGCAACGGAAATTTTCAAGAGAAGTGTTGCTAATTAAATGTAACTCGCCTGACTGATGATGAGCCTCTTCGCTAATGCGAATTTTTACATAATGGCTTTCACGAATTGCTCGAATTTCATCAAAGCGGGCTGTAATGGTAGGTCCGGCATCAAAAATATCCATATAACCTTCATAGCGGAACCCCTCGGCTTCTAGCATTTTTAACGCAGGTAAGGTGTTTTCATGGACCTTGCCGATCACTTCTTGGGCGCTTTTCGGTAAAAGATTGGTATAAATCAGGTGTTTAGGCATTAATTCGGCGATAAAGACTTTTTCACCAATACCGGTTAAATAATCGGCTTTCGAAAAATCGATAGAGAAAAAGTGGCGGCCTAGGCCTTCCCAAAAAGGTGAAATACCATCTTTATCAGAGATCCCACGCATTTCGGCAATGACTGTTTCGGCGAATCGCTGAGGAAATTCTGCCATAAATAAAAAACGGGATTTTGACAGCAAACTGCCATTTTTGCTGTGCCGATAATCTGGGTCTAAAAATAGGGTGCAGATTTCTGAACAGCCCGTATGGTCATTGGTAATACTTAATGTATTAACAACATTGTGAACATTCAGCTCACGGGAAGAGTGCATTAAAGTTCCCAGCCGATAGTTATACCAGGCTTCGCTAAGGCCAACGCCGGCCATAATGCCGCAAATGCCAGCTACCCGGTCATTTTCGGTATCTTCTAAAACAAACAGATAGCTTTCTTCGCCTGGCTCTTTAACCTCTTTGGCAAAGGCAGCTAACGATTTTTCAAGACGGTTTCGAACCAGCTTTTCATTAGGCTGCAGCGAGGTAAACCCTGGGCCTGTTTTTTCAGCAAGTTCATACAATCTATCGTAATCGTCGGCTGCGATAGGTCGGATGATCATCATAATGTGGTTACTCACTTGTAAGTAAAACTATTAAACCTCAAAAGACATATAAGCCTCATAAGACAGGTAAATCTCAAAAGCCATAAATCCAAAAACGACAGTCGCTTTATATGAGGATTAATAGAAGACACTTTACATTGTTATACCTTGATTGGTTTCATTGTTATTTATACCCAACACTTTGTAGGTTATCGCAAAAGTGACCGAATATGGGAGAACAGGGTATTCCGTAGCTGTTTTTCCATATCAAACAGTAAATTTACTTTTAACATGCTTTTGCAAATTCCGCTTTGGGCATTGAATTATATGTTATTGGTCATCAGTTACCTGGCATCGGTACTTTCAAAAATTTTATCAGCTGACTGAGCAACAAACCCTTGATATAGCTCCCCTGAAGGTAGTGGGTAGCGACGTGCAAACTCATAGAAACAGCTGGGAATTGCTACAGTTTGGTCATTAAATTGAACTGCTGTTTTATTGGCTAACGTTGCAGACTGCTCCAGATAGACGTCAGGTGACCCTTTAATGAGTCCTCCACTGGTGTTAAGTTTGAACCCTTGATCAAGCAGGAATTGATTAACAGCTTCCAGTGACTGATGGGATTTTAGGGCATTAATATATACTGTAAAGTGGTTTGGACGATAGCCAAATGCGCTCATCCAGGCGGCATATTCACTTTCTGCCAGTAATTGCTGGTAAGTAGCATAATCTGTATTCCAATGACGGCCAGAAAAACAGAAATCATCTGCAGTGACTGCATCTGCTGGAATTTGCTCAACTAAATACTCAATGATAGCGCGGGTCTCTTGAGAAAGCTGTTCAACCAGTAATTCGCTGATAAATATTTTGGGCAAATTTGGATCTTCATGTTGAAAATGCTTGGCATAAAGCTTCTTTGCTTTAAATTCATATTCTCCAGCAGCCTCGTAACCGGCTTCAATAAAAGGTTTGGCTACTTGGTTTATTGACACTTTAGCTACATTAAAAGTACGTAAGGCAATATGGTCGTTAATGACTTGTTCATCATTTTGGTCAGAAAATAACTGATAAATTTTCTGTGCATCAGGGTTGAGGTTTAAATAATCTTGCCACATGGCATTCATTAACGGGTCAATTTTTCTCATGACAACTTCCTATTACTACTTAATTACTATCAGTTGCTGTGTTTCTTCACGGCTAATAATTCTGGTTAAATGACTTAATTAGGGGTGCTCAATTGAACCGGTGAGTACTGAATATGATCACCTTTTGATAACAGTAGTGCGCTGGCTTCTGCTTCAGACAGTACTGGCTGCTCAGGGTTAAAGGGAATTAACATGCAACGATATTGGGGTTGTAATTGATTGCTTACTAAATACCACTGATCAACGGATGGTTCTGGGCTGGTTCTTTCACCAATGACTGGTTGACATTGTTGGCTATTACTAATGGTTTTAAGCTTTTTGGTATCAGCTTCCAACGTTGGACCGGCATCAAAAATATCCATATAACCCCGGTGTTGAAAGCCTTCTTGCTTAAGTAATTCCATGTTGAAAGTCACATCTTCCCTCGGCTTACCAAGAATTGCCTGGGCTTCTTTGCTTAGTAAGGGAGCATACACTGGATATTGTGGCATTAAGGTGGCAATAAATGCGTTGGAGTTAATACCCACTAAATAAATTGCTTTGGCAATATCCATACTGAAAAAATGTTTGCCTAGGCACTCCCAAAAGGGGGATTTCCCCTCTTTATCTAATACTCCTTGCAATTCGACAATAGTTCGCTCAGCAAACCGGCTTAATGCTAGGTTGATAAATAACAAGCGGGCTTTTGAAAGGAGTTGATAGTGGTGCTCTCGTTGATATTGCGGGTCAATAAATAACGTACATAATCGAGTAGAACCGGCGTAATCCTGACAAAGGTGTAATGCAGGAATACGGTTATGGATTTGTAATTCAGGTGATGCATGAACCACTGAACTAATCCGGTAATTGTAAAAAGGCCACTTTAAACCAATTACCGCTTCAATACCGGATACACCAATAATTTCCTGGGTGGCCTGGTTTTCCAATACGAAATGAAAGCTTTCACCTCCAGGCTCATGATTTAACTGTTTTAGCGAGCGTTGGGTGGAGCTAATAATACTGCTTAAGTGATCACGATTAGCGGGCAGGGTGGTTAAACGGCCTCCGCAAATAATCGCGAGTCGCTCTAGCGCAGGTAAATCATTATGAGTCACAGGCCGGACAATTAGCATATTAGCGCTCCAGCCAGGCTTGCTGGTCACCAGTAGCCAGCTTAAACAGTAATAACGCGGATAATTTGGCGCGAGTGACCAGGCTATCTACCTTTAGATACTCTTGATCACTGTGAATATTGCCCCCTTGAACCCCCAGGGTATCAATATTGGGTAAACCATGGGCTGCCAGGTTATTGCCATCACAGCAACCACCCGTTGGTTTCCAGGTAATATGTAAACCTAATTCTTGGCCGCAGCTTTGAGCTAATTCAAACAGTTTGGTATTAGCGTTAGAGAGCACTTTCGGCTTGCGACCAAACTCTCCATGTAAGGTTAAGCTAATCCCATCCCGCTGATTAATCTGTTCAACCAGTTGATTAAGCTGTTCTAAACACCAGTTTTCATCAGCAGGATTATGGAGACGGATATTGAATTTGCTGATACACAAATCCGGCACAATATTGACTGGACCGCCACCTTGAATAAAGCCTGGGTTGATAGTCACCCCGTCTCGCTGGCCATTTAAGTCATCTAACTGACTGATAAAGTCGCTGAGGGCCCGAATCGCATTGCGACCCAGATGATGCTCACGACCAGCATGAGCGGCTTTGCCTCGGCATACCACGGTGAAATTACCACTCCCTTTGCGTGCGCCCGCCAGGTCACCATCAGGAAAGCAAGGTTCATAGATCAACCCCACATGGTTACGTTCGGCACAACCAGCAAATAAGGTTTTCGAGCTGGGTGAGCCGATTTCTTCATCGGGGTTAAACAGAATTTCCCAACCAATTTTTTCAGCAAAAGGGCTGCGTTCGAGGCACTCTAAAGCTTTCAGCATCACCATAATGCCACCTTTTAAGTCGGTAACCCCGGGGCCATTGAGGGTGTTGTCATCCAGCCAGCGAATAGATTGGAAGTGGTGATTAATACCAAACACGGTATCCATGTGGCCACAGAGAAATACCCGAAATGGGGCATCAGGGCGCTTTACAATACTGAGTGCATCACCCAAGGGGGAATTGATGACCTCGCCTTGATCGTTGATTTGTTCATAGTCAGGCATAGCAATAGTAGTTTGCTCACCATTAAGCGGGCGAGTCAGCTCAGCCAGCTTTTGGCGAACTTGATTAACACCTGCCGCATTGAGACTGCCAGAGTTAATATTGGCCAGTTCAATGGTCTGATTAAGCATGTCATCATGCTGGCTGTCGAGCCAATCTAGGTAGGGAGCAAAGGTCTTATTATTCATTTAACCACTTATCATTGTCTCAGCTTTCCTTACTGCACATTATTTCGAAAAAAGGACATAGAGACTAGAGAGGGAATGATGGGATTGCGACAGGATTTATCAGTAAAAGGTCGTAACTTGCTAAATGAGGACTAATTGCAGCAGTGGTTTTTGGTATGTAGGGGGCTTTCCTTAGTGAGTTGTCGTAAAAAAGGCGGTTAGCATTCTGGCACTATAAAACTTCCCTCTTTGAAAAGAGGGTGTTGCAAAAGGGTGCCGAAAGTAAATTTAGTGTCCGATATGGAATAACAGGCTATTCTTCCGCCGCTCTTGAAGTGCCGTCCCTGGCCCATCAAGCGCTAAAAAGGCATCCATGCCTTAGCTACAGAACACCCTGCCACCCCATATCCGGCAGCCTCTTTGCTAAGAGAGGAGGTGGCTTGTGAGAATTTAAGAGTGATTGCAGGCTTTAAGCGTCTGGCCCAGCAGCCACGACATCAGCAATACCTTTTTCAAGTCCTGCTAAACCTTCTTTGATGTCTTCATCAGGAATGACCAATGACGGTGCCATCCGAATGACATTAGGTCCAGCCACTAGGATCATAGTCTTATGTTCTCTCGCAGCGGCTAAGAATTTAGCTGCTTTGCCATGCCATTCAGGTTTGAGTGCTGCTCCAACTAGTAAGCCTTTGCCTCTTAACTCAGTAAATACTTGATGTTTTTCATTAATTGCATTCAGGCCATCGTCGAACAGTTGACGTTTTCTTAATACATCTGCCAGCACTTGTGGGTCATTGATAATATCAACCACTTCGTTGGCCACTGCACAAGCGAGCGGGTTACCGCCATAGGTGCTGCCATGAGTACCAAAGCCTAAGCTTGGAGCCACCTTATCAGTGGTTAACATGGCGCCAATTGGAAAGCCGCCCCCTAATGCTTTGGCGGTACTGAGAATATCGGGTTCAATGCCGTAACCCATATAGGCATAAAGCTCACCAGTACGGCCCATACCACTTTGAACTTCGTCAAAGACTAATAAGGCGTTGTATTGATCACATAGCTCACGAGCGCGCTTAATAAAAGCAGGATCGCCACAGATAATGCCTCCTTCACCTTGGACAGGCTCCATGACTACCGCACACGTTTTATCAGAAATGGCGGCTTCCAACGCAGCAATGTCGTTGTAAGGGCAGTGGGTGATACCACCGGGTACTGGCTCAAAACCTTCACGGTATTTTTGTTGGCCTCCCACTGAAACGGTAAATAGTGTCCGACCATGGAAGGATTGAGTAAATGAGATGATTTCGTTTTTCTCTGGACCAACGTTGTCGTAGGCATATTTGCGGGCCAGTTTGAAAGCCGCTTCATTAGCTTCACCACCGGAATTGGCAAAAAACACTTTATCGGCAAAGGTCAGCTCAGTGAGCTTTTTTGCTAATGCTAAGGCTGGTTCGTTGGTGTAAACATTACTTAAGTGCCATAGCTTGTCAGCTTGATCTTTTAGAGCTGCTACCAAGCGGGGGTGACAGTGCCCCAGTGCATTGACTGCAATGCCGCCAGCAAAATCTATGAACTCATTACCTTGCTGGTCCCAAACACGTGATCCTTTACCGCGGACTGGAATGATGGTTTGTGGATTGTAGTTCGGTACCATCACATCATTAAAAAGATCACGAGTCAGTGTTTGATCTGTCATTATCTTACCTCTTTAGTTTTCTTGTTTACTCAACTAGCGCTTGAGTAATTCCTTGGTGTTGCTCCGTGGCTGCCAGCGTTGAGCTGGCAGCTGGTTAAAACTGTCTATCAGGTTAAGCGACGTAACTCTTTGACGGCCACTGATAACATGGCTAAATCCTGCTGAGGAGCTGCTTGCATTTCAGTCATCAACGACTGACTGTGTTTTAAACGAGCCATATTATTGTTGTACCAGCAATTCAAACGTTCACTTGGCTTGGTTACCGTGTCGGTTTGTAAAATCAATTGGATACATACTTGCCTGAGGGCTAGATCCAATTCATCTGCCAAGGTAATACGGGCTTTGCGCTGCCATAAGTTACGCTGGGGCAGGGTGTTAATACTTTGCCTGAACCATGACAAGTTTAATTGGTTATCTAAGGCGAAATACAGCGACGCAACCGTATTGACAGCTTCTCCCTGATTTAATGCTACCGCTACAATATCCAGACTGCTATAGAGGTAGCGGCAGGTTGCCAGTGACGAAGCCAGATTGGCAGGAACCCCATTTGCTGTGTAGTGGTTAAGAAGCTGACTAAAGTGCTGAGAATTACTCCCAGTCAGGACTTTGGGAAGTACTTCAACCACACTGTTTAATGGATCACGATACTTCTCAACCACTTTACTAATGGGGAGTGGCCAGGTTTCATGACGTAGCAACCAAACGGTTACTTTTTCAGCGACTTCCTGCAGGCCAAGGAACAGCTCGTTTAACACCCTATGTGACAGGTTGGTTTGTAAGCTGTCAACTGCATGCCAGAGGCTGTCTAGCTTTAAGACTGCATTCGCTGTCATATAAGCCCGCACGATATCCGCTGGGCTGCTGTTAATCTGTTCTTGCACTCGTAGGTAGAAAGTAGGACCCATCCGGTTTACTACAAGATTGGTTAGGTGGGTAGCAATAATTTCAGACTTAAGTGGATGACTTCCCAAAGCTTGCTGGCACTGGGTAACTAAGGGCTGAGGAAAATAGTCTGCCAGTAATTTACTGATATCTTTATCTGAGCTGATATCCGATGCGACCAGCTCATCATGCAGCTTAATTTTGCTGTAGGCCAATAGCACGCTTTGCTCAGGGCGAGAAAAGCCTTGCTGGTTTTGCTGCCGCTCAGCTATTTGCTCGTCATTAGGAAGAAACTCCAGCTTGCGCTTTAAGCGTTTTTGCTTTTCTAGCTGGTGAATCAGTTGGGTCTGTTCAGGTAGTAGCTCTGCAGCAAACTGGTTGGTAATGCTAAGTATCTGGCTTTGCTGATAATTATGCTTTAACACCAGTTCAGCCACTTCATCAGTCATTTCAGCCAACAGCTGGTTGCGCTGTTTAATGGTCATATCACCATTTTCAACGACTTGACTCACGGCAATCTTGATGTTGACCTCATGGTCTGACGAGTCAACCCCAGCAGAGTTGTCGATAGCATCAGTAGTCACATAGCCACCGTCCTGGGCAAACTCTACCCGGGCCAGCTGGGTAAAGCCTAAGTTACCGCCTTCACCAATGACCTTGCAGTGAAGTTGGTTGGCATTGACCCGTAACGCATCATTGGCTCGGTCGCCCACATCAGCATCGGTTTCAGAGCTAGCCTTAACATAGGTACCAATACCCCCATTCCAAAGCAAATCAACGGGCGCTTTTAAAATAGCCTTAATTAACTCACTAGGGGTTAATGTAGTACTTTTCAGGTTTAATGCCTGTTGTGCTTCTGCTGATAGGGTAATTTGCTTCGATGACCGCTCATAAATGCCACCACCTTTAGAAAGTAAGCTCTGGTCGTAATCTGTCCAGCTGGAACGGGGCAGCTTAAACAGCCGTTGTCGTTCAGCAAAACTAGTAGCGGCATTAGGGTTAGGGTCAACAAAAATATGCAGATGGTTAAAGGCCGCTACCAGGCGAATATGCTCAGAAAGCAGCATACCATTACCAAAAACATCGCCGCCCATATCGCCAATCCCTACGCAGGTAAAGTCTTGCTGTTGGGTGTTGACACCTTGCTCAAGGAATAATCGCTTAACAGATTCCCAAGCCCCTCGGGCAGTAATCCCCATTTTCTTATGGTCATAGCCGTTGCTGCCACCCGAAGCAAACGCATCTCCTAACCAGAAGCCATAGTCACTGGCAATTTGGTTGGCTATATCTGAAAAAGTGGCAGTGCCTTTGTCTGCTGCAACGACTAAATAAGGATCATCGGCATCGTGTCGCACAACGCGGTTGGGAGGCGTGGTTTGGCCATGCACCAGGTTGTCAGTGATATCCAGCAAACCAGAAATGAAGGTGGTATAGCAATGGACCACTTCCTGTTGAATAGTATCGCGATCAGCTGCTTCTGGTAGTTGCTTGGCCACAAAGCCGCCTTTTGCACCGGCTGGCACAATCACTGCATTTTTCACCATTTGGGCTTTTACCAGACCAAGAATTTCTGTTCGGAAATCCTCCTTGCGATCTGACCAGCGTAAGCCGCCGCGAGCCACTTTGCCGCCACGCATGTGGACCCCTTCAACCCAAGGTGAATAGACAAATATTTCAAACATGGGCCTGGGCTGAGGTGCAATGGCTATTTGAGTGGGCTTCAGCTTGAACGAAAGATAGCTTTTCGGTAAATGGTCGTTGCCCAACTGATAATAGTTGGTCCGCAACATTGCTTGGATAACACTGAGGTAGTGGCGCAGAATCCGATCTTCATCTAGGTTGCTCACCGAGCTGAGAGATTGCTCAATGTTATTTTGCAGTTGTTCAATCCGAGACTCACGTTCTTCATCTTGATGATAGGGGTCAAACTTCCAGCTAAACAGTTCAGTCAACAAACGAGTGATGACTGCATTACGGGCCAGGGTTTGCTCCATATAAGTTTGGCTGAATGGAACTTTAAGCTGTAATAGGTATTTACATACTGCTCTGAGCATGATGGTCTTTCGACACTTTAACCCAGCAGCGACAACCAACTTGTTGAACCCGTCGTTTTCAATGGCACCGGTATAGGCTTTAACAAAAGTATCCTGAAACTCGTCTTTACAGCTGGGCACATCTAGTTCAACAGCACTATCAGTAGCAATGTCAAAATCGATAATCCAGGCAGGTTCATGGTCTTGTGGCGAAATGGTGTAAGGGCGTGCAGACAGCACCCGAACGCCCATTTGTTCCAAAATAGGTAAGACGTCAGATAAAGCCATGGTTTGACCACGGCCAATCACTTTAAAGTGCAGGTTACCAAAGCTACCTTGGGGGCGATAAAGATAGGTTGACAGAGGGTGGTTATCATCAAGTTGCTCAATGCGCAGAATGTCGACTAGGGCCTGAGTGGTGGCGAAGTCATCTCGATAAGCGGCTGGATAGGCTTGCTGATAGCTTTTGTAAATACGATTAGCTTCTGCCTCTCCTAGTTTTTCTCTCAATGCAATTTTGACATTATCCATCCATGACAACATTGCCCGAGTCATTTGGCTTTCAATTTCTTCGGTGTTGTATTGAATTTCCTGAGCATTTTCGCAATGAATGGTAAATTGTACCCGGGCAGAAATCTGCTCAGAAAACTGCACATTAAATTCAACGCTGTGACCATTAAATATTTTTAATAATAAATTCTGCATCTTTAACCGTAATTCGGTGTTATACCGGTCACGGGGAACATAGATGATTGCACTAATAAATCGGCCATAAATATCAGGCCGAATAAATATTCGTAGCTGGCGTCTTTCCTGCGTTTCTAGAATACCAAGGACGGTATCTTCAAGTTGCTGGAAGTTGGCCTGCATCATTTCATCGCGGGGATAATGATTTAGAATATTACGGAGGGTTTTCCCTTTATGGCTATTCAACGGAATACTGGCTTTTTCTAAAATGTGTGCTGCTTTTCGCCGTAATAACGGGATATCAGAATGAGGTGTCGTATAAGCAGTAGAAGAATACAGGCCAAAGAAACGCCACTCGCCGATGACTTTGCCCGCCTCGTCATAACGCTTGATGCCAATGTAATCCAAGTGAGCGGGTCGATGAACGGTAGAGCGACTAATGGATTTGGTTAGTACTAGTAAGGATGGCTCCAATAATCGCTCAGTCATATAAGGCGACAGTTTCAGTATTTTAGGTGTGTCTTCTCCCAATGAACGAAATGTCCCTAAACTAGATGCAGTATCGAGAGTTAAGGAACAACTGCCGTCTTGTGGGTCGCAACTTAGCTGGTAGACACGAAAGCCTAAAAAAGTAAAATGGTGCTCAGCTACCCAACGTAAAAAATCCAGCTCTTCGGCCAACTCTTCTGCTGGTAAAGGCAAATTGGCTTGCTCGGCGCTGCGAATGGCTTCGTTGAGTTTATCCGCCATGGCTGGCCAGTCATGGACTGCTTGGCGAACATCACTCAGCGTTTGCTGAGTTTGCTCAACAATTTCTTTCAGTTTTGCTGCGTCACTTTCTCTTTCAACTTCAAAACGCATGACAGCTTCAGTGGTTGTCACGGAGGAGTCATGTTGAGGATGAACCTGCAGTAGTTCTCCTTCATCACTTCGGCTGACAGCAATCACTGGGTGGGTAATTAGCTCAATAGCACAATTTAGTCGATTTAATGCCATTGAAATAGACGACACTAAAAAGGGCATGTCATCAGTAATAATTTCTACGATGGTATGACGTGATTCCCAGCCATGGTCTTCAAATGTTGGGTTGAATGCTCGTATTAATGGCGCCTCGGGAACTCTGTGCTGAAGGTAGTCCCACAGAGATAAAACACTGCTGCTGAGGCTTTCAAAGGGCTGTTTGATAATTTCATTGGTGATACTTTCTGCTAGAAACCGCTGAGCAAACTCAATGGCAGCTGGTTGCGATTCAGCTGGCAAGCGCTCTTGAATAACAGCAACGACTTTGGCGATCGTATCTTGTTTTTTAGTTGTTACACTACTCATGACTGGGTCTTTTCATACCGCGAATGAATGATATTACCCAAAGCAGTTGTTGCCTAACTGCAGCAGCTTTGGGAGGTATCGCATTAGCACTGCCTCCTAATAAAAGGCCTCTTATTTTAGGAGGTAGCACGATTAAATTATGGGGTAAAGCAATCCATAACGATAGTCACTCAATATAAAGAAAGCGACCTTGATTTTAAAAGGCATGACATTTTTTCTTTTTTAGTAAGGTTGTTTGCTCCTCTAATCTGGCTATAATTGGCGAAATAGTCTCTTAGTGAACACTTTTAAGTGTCGCATATTTTAAAACTAACCATTACTCATTTGAAAAATGCTCAGGGCTAATATAACTCAGTACGCCAGGTGGCTCTGGGTAAGTTAGGCCAGTGCTTGTAATCAAGTGTAGTATTTTAAGGCTTTGAATGAATGGTCGTCACTGATTTAGCCGCTATAAGCAAAACAAATCAACCATTGCATTTTGGCTTTTTACTGTTGCCGAACTTCTCCCTTATTGGCTTTTCGTCTGCGATTGAACCACTGCGTATGGCGAATTGGGTGAGTGGAAATAACCTTTACGAAACGGTCACTATTAGTGCGGAAGGTGCTGCAGTAGCCAGCAGTTGTGGTGCGTCGGTTCAAGTGGATACGGCTCTGGATCAGATTCCGCCACTGGATGCTTTGTTTGTGGTAGGAGCCAGCCCAGTGGCCAGAACGGGTAATGAGTCAGTGATTGCCTGGCTAAGGCAGCAAGATAAAAATCAGCAGATCGCTTTAGGTGGAATTGGCACCGGTAGCTATTTATTAGCTTGTGCAGGGTTGCTGGAGGGGTATCGGGCCACAATTCATTGGTGGGATATTGCCAGTTTACGGGAAGAGTTTCCTCAAACGATTGTATCTAATCACTTGTTTGAAATTGATAGTAATCGGTTTACTTGCAGTGGAGGTACTGCTGCGATGGACATGATGCTGTTTTTAATTGGTAAACACCATGGGCTGGAATTGGCATCCGCCATTTCAGAACAGTTCGTTTGTGAGCGCATTCGTCCCGGTGAAGACCCACAGCGGGCTCCATTGAAAGTGCGGATTGGTACTAGCCATAGCAAACTGGTGGAAGCGGTTACTTTGATGGAAGCCAATATAGAAGAGCCTTTAAGCACTGATGATCTGGCTTTTCATGTTGGGGTATCTAGGCGGCATTTAGAGCGATTATTCAAAAAGCATCTGCAAAGTGTCCCTTCAAAATACTATTTACAGCTGCGCTTAGAGCGTGCCAGACAGTTGTTACAGCAGACCGACAAGGCGATAGCTCAAGTGGGGTTAAGCTGCGGTTTTGCTACAGCATCACATTTTAGTACTACGTATCGGAGTCACTTTGGTGTGACCCCTCGACAAGAAAGACAGCAATTGTTGAATGAGAAGTAATCAAAACTATCTTCGCCTTTGCTAAGGTGAAAAATGTCATATTTCAAAAACTTTTTGGCTGATTGGGTATAAAATGGTCGCCATAATAAAACTTTTTGGCAAAATACCGACATTCCTTACTGAAATATTTTGGTAATGTGGATGACAGAGCGAGGATTAAACCGTTACCATCTTTCCTGCTTGAGTGACAAAATCAGTTATTAAATGGGCGCAATGTAACTCAAGGCTGCTTTTGTTGCTTAATTAAAGCAACGGGGAGGGCACTATTTACAGCTAAAATAATGATAGACACAGAAAAACAATAGTTTAATCAAACACATTAACAGGGCGCTTACAAAAAATTATGATGTGTTTGCTTATTTGTAGTATTTAATGAAGTGTATAGTGGAGTGTGCTTTAAGGGCGCGAGAAAACAATAATGTCAGATATACCCGCATTAGAATTAATTGATATTCATAAGCATTTTGGCAAAGCTGAAGTGTTAAAAGGGGTTTCACTTACTGCCCGTAAAGGTGATGTGATTTCCATGATTGGTTCATCCGGCTCAGGTAAAAGTACCTTTTTACGCTGTGTGAATATGCTGGAAATTCCAACTGCTGGCGAAGTTAAAGTGCATGGCGAACCCATCGCGATGAAAATTGGACGTGGTAAGGAACGCGTACCAGCTGATATGCGACAGGTTGAACGAATTCGCTCGCGTTTATCCATGGTATTTCAAAGCTTCAATTTATGGTCTCACATGACCATTCTTGACAATATCATTGAGGCACCTATTCGTGTATTGAAACTAACTAAAGCTGAAGCCATCGAAAGGGCAGAAGCTTTACTCCATAAAGTCGGTATTTATCAACGTAAAGACTACTATCCCAGCCATTTATCAGGAGGACAGCAGCAGCGTGCAGCCATTGCACGGGCACTGGCCATGGACCCTGAAGTCATGTTATTTGATGAACCTACTTCCGCGCTTGACCCTGAGTTGGTTGGTGAAGTACTGAAGGTCATGCGAGGTTTAGCAGAAGAAGGGCGCACAATGTTAATTGTTACCCATGAAATGGCTTTTGCTAAAGATGTGTGTAATCACGTGATGTTTTTACATCAAGGCACCATTGAAGAACAGGGCGCACCGGATGAGTTATTTAATTATCCAAAATCCGAGCGCTTAAAACAATTTCTAGCGAGTAGCTACTAGAGCTAGCAGATCATTCGATCACTGGCTAGGGTTAATATACCCAATGCGAAGGGTTTTTAGGTGAGGCTATCAAGTGACGAAGCTCCATGAGCCTATATTAATAGGTGATTGGGGTGAGGAGCGACGATAACAAAACCTAAAAATGATTCGCGACGGGGATAACAATAATTGAATGGGGGTTATTCATGAAACCTTTGAAGTTAATAGGGGCAGTATTACTGGCCGTTTGTGCAACAACCGCAACTGCTAAAGAATGGAAAAAAGTGCGAATTGGCGTAGAAGGCGCATATCCTCCATTTAGCTGGACAACAGAAAAGGGCGAATTAAAAGGCTTTGATATTGATATTGCCAATGCGCTGTGTGCGGCCATGAAAGCAGAATGTAAATTGGTACCACAAGATTGGGACGGTATTATTCCTGCGCTGCTTGCCCGCAAGTATGATGCAATTGTTGCATCTATGTCGATTACTGAAGAACGGAAAAAGAAAGTCGCTTTTACCAACAAATATTACCATACCCCTGTCAAATTTATTCGTAAAAAAGGTTCTAGCATTGAAGTAACTGATGGAGGCTTAAAAGGCAAAACGGTTGGTGTTCAACGTTCAACGGTTGCAGATAAATATATCACTGAAAAATACGGTGAAGTGGTGACGATTAAGCGCTATGGCACCCAGGATGAAGCTTATCTAGATATGAAAGCTGGCCGATTGGATTTATTATTAGGTGATATTATTCCACTAAATGATGGTTTCTTGAAAAAAGGAAATGATGATAAATTTGAGTTTGTCGGACCTGATATTACTGATAAACGTTGGTTCGGTGAAGGCATTGGGATTGCCTTACGTAAGCGGGATAAAGACTTAAAAGATAAGTTAAATATGGCGATTGAGCAGATTCGTAAAGACGGTACTTACGATAAAATCAGAGCCAACTATTTTGACTTTGATATTTATGGCGACTAATCAATAAGCTTAGTTGTTACTGTAAAAAGAGGTCATCCAGAAGGGCACAATTTAATGATAGTTAAGGTGCCCTTTATTATTTTATATCCTTCGCGAATGACTTTTCATTGTGCATATTGAGACAGTTGTATGGCGCAAGCAAGTGACGCTCCACACCCGATTGAATATGCCAGCTCAATCCTGGATGGTGCATTATTAACCATTGAGTTGGCATTATTATCCTTATTAATTGCTGTTTTACTTGGCATGTT
This sequence comes from Spartinivicinus marinus, assembly GCF_026309355.1. NCBI lineage: Bacteria > Pseudomonadati > Pseudomonadota > Gammaproteobacteria > Oceanospirillales > Zooshikellaceae > Spartinivicinus > Spartinivicinus marinus. The sequence continues at coordinate 6,278,373 of NZ_JAPJZK010000001.1, read as the reverse complement.
AGCCGCGCTGGGTAAACTCTCTAGAAACCTGTTAGCTCGCTGGTTGGCCAGTGTATATACCACTGTTATTCGTGGTATTCCTGAGCTGGTATTAATGTTTTTGGTATTTTATGGCGGCCAGCTGTTGATTAATGACTTAGCAGCAAGTATTGGCTATGACGATTATATTGATATTGATCCCTTCATTTCTGGCGTCATTACCATTGGCTTTATTTATGGTGCCTATATGGGAGAAACCTTTAGAGGAGCGATTTTAGCGGTCGATCAAGGTCAACTGGAAGCAGGCAGTGCTTATGGAATGACCCGCTGGCAAGTTTTTCATCGGATTTTATTTCCGCAAATGATGCGTCATGCGTTACCAGGTTTAGGGAATAATTGGCTGGTGTTACTAAAAGCAACGGCTCTCGTTTCATTAATTGGTTTAGAAGATATGGTGAGAAAGGCGCATCTGGCGTCAGGTTCTACCCAAGAGCCATTTATCTTTTTCTTGGCGGTTGCCGTCATTTTCTTAATATTTACTTCTATATCAGTAGCGCTGTTACAGTGGGCTGAAAACCATTATGGTGCTTGTGTAAAACGGGAGACCCACTAATGGATTTTGATATTATCAAGGATAATTATCCTCAGTTGCTGGAAGGGCTACTGCTGACGGTAGAGTTAGTTTCATTATCCCTGCTGATTGGTTTTATCTTAGCTGTGCCAATGGCGCTCATGCGCAATGGTAAAAATGTATCTTTGCGCTGGTTTGCTTGGAGTTTTATCTATTTCTTTCGCGGTACCCCGTTGCTGGTTCAGTTATATTTAATTTATTATGGGGTTGGCCAGGCTGAATGGGTAAGAGACACTGTTTTCTGGGGCTTTTTTAAAGAAGCTTATCTGTGTGCTTTATTAGCTTTTACCCTAAATACAGCGGCTTATACGGCTGAAATTTTACGTGGTGCCATTAATACGACAGATCGTGGTGAAGTTGAAGCAGCTAAAGCCTATGGAATGACACCTTGGCAAACCTTTTACCGTATTGTTTTTCCCAGTGCGTTTCGTCGAGCATTACCTGCATACGGAAATGAAGTGATCTTTATGCTTCATGGCAGTGCTATTGCGAGTGCCGTGACGCTGGTTGATTTGACGGGTGCAGCAAAATTAATTTACTCAACTTACTACAGCCCCTTTGAAGCATTTATTGCTGCCGGTGTGTTGTATATGATTGTGACGTTTTTCATTGTGGGTGGCTTTAAAATGCTGGAAAGACGTTGGCATGCCCATTTAAGACCAAGAACTTAGTCTAACTGTGCTGCCTATTTCAACATAGGCAGCTTTTTAAGTTTACATATACTCTTCGCGAATGATTTTTAGGCTTTGTTACCATCGTTCCTCACCCCAGTCATTTAGTTTATCTAAACTCCTGGGGCTTCATCGCTCGGTGGCCTCGCCTAAAAACCATTCGCTTTGGCGATAACCTACCAATTAATTGTTACTTGGTTTCCTTGGGTAAAAAGTGCATTAAAACTGCTGCTTTGCTGACTCAATTTTCGTATACGTTTGAGTGGTGCCATCTTTCATTAGCAGTACTACCTGATAAGGCATAAAGTTATTTTCAACTTCCATCCCTGGGCTGCCTACAGGCATGCCAGCAACACTGAGTCCAATAGCATTATCGGGCTGTTCCTGTAAAAAACGTTTGATGACTTTAGCGGGAATATGTCCTTCAAACACATATCCCTGTTGAGACACGGCTGTATGGCAAGAGCGTTGTTTGGGAACGATAGCAAACTGCGTTTTAATCTCAGTCAAGGTATTGGTGTTAATAACCTGGGTGGTAAACCCCGCTTGCTCAATATGATCTACCCACTTAACACAGCAACCACACTGTGGGCTTTTATAAACCTGTAACAATGTATCCAAAGAGGGTTTGTCTTGAGCAAAAGTGATGATGCTCAACAGTGACAAGCAAAAAATGACAGAATGACGAAGAAAATAAATAACATTCATTTCTGAAAATACCTTAATAATTGCATAAAAATACTTTTCCCTTCCCTTAGAGGCTGTCGCAAAAGCCGGTAAATATGAAGTGATAGGGTATTCTTCATATTTATTCACCAATACTCTTTCGCTACACCTTTCTTAAAGAGAGTTATGAAAGAGTATAAATATAAGTTTAGTGTTCGATATGGAGCAACAAGCTATCCGCTCTCTTTTGTGATGGCCTGTAGGGAAGACACTATAGTTTGGTTACAACATTAAATTGGATCAGTTGAATTAGCCGTAAATGGGTGGGCGTAATAGGCGGTTGGGAATAGCTTCAGTAAATTGAACGGTGAGTGTTGGATAATTGGGAATTGATTTAGGCTGCCTAAACAGCAGAGGCTGATTAATTAGCCCTGTTGTACTGGAAGTGACACAGGAGCTGCAATCTATACAATGGTTATCTATCGAGCTGGTTTTGTTAAAGGGATTAGTGATTGGTTTTAATTGGGGCTCGCATGATTGACAACTGGCATGAGGGGTAGCAGTGCTCAATAGCATTTGCCCCTGATTACAGTGGTCTGCCTGTACAATAGACACCGTCATTAGTTGCCACAATACTGTTAGCACTAATGTCATTATCCATTGTTTAGTCTGCAATGCGCGCAACTTTGTTACCAACCAATTTAAACCGTCATTTCGTGCATGTTCCTTAGCTTATCACAGTATTTATTTGTACAGTAGTATTGTGTATACAGTTAATAGCTGTATAAGATGGTGATCTCTGGTAGGTTGTGAGCAAGTGTCAAATTAGATTCAAATGCTAAAAATTATTCACGGGAAGTCTATCAATTAATAAAGTTGGAATGTTAGTACTCGTTAATTAAGGAAGATGCAATGGGTTATAAATTAGAAGGAAAGCTACTCGAAGTGTGTGATTGTAATATTTTATGTCCTTGCTGGGTAGGAGAAGACCCTGATGGGGAAACCTGTAATACCATTATTGCCTGGCATATGGAAAAAGGTGATATTAATGGGGTTGATGTATCCGGTTTAACCATTGCTGTAACTGCTCATATCCCTGGTAATATTATGGAAGGCAACTGGCGAGTCGTTATGTATGTAGATGGCAATGCCTCGAAAGTCCAGGAAGAGGCTTTACTACAAGTTTACACCGGTGAGCTGGGTGGTCCCGTAGCGGATCTGGTGCAACTTGTTGGTGAAGTGGTTGCGGTAGAACGCGCTAACATCGAGTTTTCAGTTCATGATGGCAAAGGCACGATTCGGATTGGTAGTGATATCAGTGCTGAGTTGCAGCCTTTTGAAGGCCCCACCGGTAAATCCACTTTATCAGATACAGTATTTTCTACTGTACCCGGTGCCCCTGCTTATGTGGGTAAAGCATCTGACTATAAAATGAAACAACCACTTTTAGGCCTTGATATTGATATGCAAGGGCATAATGCAATTCAAGGTCAGTTTTTATTTGAAGCGTGAGTTCACCCTAATAATACATATTTTTCATCACTTTACTGTTTATCTTAAGTTGGTTCTCAATTTCAATCGGTAGAGTGATGAATAATTTTTCATTTATTTCCAGCGGTTAAATTTCACAAAAAATAATTTCAAATGAAAGCAATTAAATTTCAGCAGTCATTGTTTGTACCTGCTACTGTCGTGTTAGTGGTGGTGGCCTGGTTGGTCTTGTTTTGGTGGGAACAATCCCCATACAGCCACTATATCTTACATGGACCGGCAGCCAGCCATGGTATGCATCAGCATGGGCCTTCATCACCTGCGGTGGCAATGTATTTATTAGGGTGGATGTTAATGTGTATTGCCATGATGCTGCCGACTACTTTACCGTTAATCCAGATATTTCATCGCATTGCTGCGTCGCACCCTAATCGTTGGCTGTTAGTCAGCTTATTAATTTCTGGTTATTTATTGGTGTGGTTGTTGTTTGGGGTTGTAGCACACCTTGCCCAGTGGGGGGCTACTCAATATTTATTTGGCCACCATGGCTTGGGTGATAAGGCTTGGGTGTTAAGTACGGCATTACTTTTAACTGCCGGTGCTTTTCAATTCAGCCAGTTAAAATACCAATGCTTAGACAAGTGTCGTACACCATTAAGTTTTGTGATGAGTTATTGGCGTGGTAGTCATTATTATCGGCAGGCTTGGTTATTAGGTTTACATCATGGGTTGTATTGTGTCGGCTGTTGTTGGGCATTAATGTTATTAATGTTTGCAGTAGGCACTGGTAGTGTAGCCTGGATGCTGTTATTAGGTGCGGTGATGGCAATTGAGAAAAATGTCAGTTGGGGGAAACAAATTGCCAAACCAGTAGGGTATGTGTTGCTGCTTTGGGGTGGTGGTTTAGTCATACAAAATATTTAAAAAATACACTGGATGTTAACACAATGTTTGAGCAACGGATGGCTACCTCCAATATGATTGCTTCTAAATGGACGGCGATTGCAGTCTTAGTGACCTGTGAGGTATTGGCATTAACCTTATGGTTTTCGGCAACCGCTGTTGTACCTGTATTAAAAGGGGAGTATCAGCTGGCCAGCTGGCAGGCCTCGTTATTTAGCAGCAGCGTTGCCATTGGTTTTGTGATAGGCACAGTGACCAGTGCTTTATTAGGATTAGCTGATCGAATTGATCCCAGACGGTTTTTTTCAATAGCCGCATTGATTGCGGCAGGCTGCAATGGGGCTATTTTATTACTGGAGCCCACTTCCTGGTTAATGATTATCTGTCGTCTAGCCACTGGTATTTGTATGGCTGGTTTGTACCCCGTTGGGATGAAAATAGCGGCGAGCTGGGCAGAAAAAGATACCGGTTTGTTAATTGGTTTGTTAGTAGGCGCATTGACATTAGGCTCTGCTTCTCCCCATTTATTTAATGCACTGGGTGGCATTGATTGGCAGTTGACCATCCAACTGTCCTCTATTTGCGCATTAATAGCAGGAGGGCTGATCCATTTAGTGGGGCTTGGGCCTCAGCATAGTTTGGCAGCCTCATTTAATTGGTCGTTAGTGCTTCAGGCCTGGCGACACAAACCACTTCGACTGGCTAATTTGGGTTATTTTGGTCATATGTGGGAGTTGTATGCCATGTGGGCGTGGATTGGAGTGTTTTTTCATGCCAGCTTTGCTCAGCTAGGCTGGATAGAAACCACGGCTACTTTTTACGCTAACCTTGCCACGTTTTTGGTCATTGCCGCCGGAGCTGTCGGTTGTTTATTTGGGGGATTATTTGCGGACAAATTAGGCCGAACCACCCTCACGATGTTGGCGATGACAATCAGTGGCAGTTGTGCATTGGTGGTTGGTTTTTTATTCGGTAGTCATCCTTGGTTATTAAGTGTCATCTGTATTATTTGGGGAATCACCATTGTGGCCGATTCGGCTCAGTTTTCGTCTTGTGTTGTGGAACTGTCTGAACCTGCCTACCGAGGAACTATGCTAACGATTCAAACCTCTATTGGCTTTTTGCTGACATTGGTTACTATTCATTTAATTCCCATTTGGGTAGAGCAAGTGGGGTGGGAGTATGCCTTTGGTTTGTTAGCGATTGGGCCATTTTTAGGGGTGGTTGCTATGTGGCGGCTGCGGTTACATCCTGAGTCGGTAAAACTAGCTAATGGCAAGCGTTAATTATTATAGGCTAATACCCCTCTTTCTATCCAACTCAGTAAATAATCGACAATTAATTGGCTGGTATTTTCCGCAGGATGGTTGGCCAATAATGCATCGCACATTGCAGCTAATGGTTTACCTTGTAAAGCTAGATGGATTAACTGGTGTTCTTCAGGGGATAATGAGTGAAATTCGGTTAAACGTTCATTATTACGCCAGATAATCCATAATGCTTGAGTGGTATTTGCGGCGGGTGGCGTTTTACATGCCTTGAGTGCCTGCCATATTTCAACGGTATTCCAGTGGGCACTGAAAATTTGCATACTTGGGTGAAAAGTTAAATGCAAGCTGGGCCACTGTTCGGTAGGTACGGTAGTTAAGTATTCTGGCGTCATACGCTGAATGTCTGCTGCATCAAATGCTGTTAGCAGTAACCGTTCAAATGCAGCCAATTCGCTGATAATAGGGTAATCAATAAAAGGTGAAGTGGTGGCTAGATAGTGAGGAAGTGAGTCGGCAAACTGACGAAGTGACGTATAGTGTGAAACATGGTTATTAAGATAGCCTTCAACCATTTCATCAAATAATGCATCACCTAAATAAAGGCCCAGGATTTCATGGTCAGTTTCAATGGTTTTTTTTAGCCTGATTTGGTAGGCATTACGATAAATTTCCAGGCGAGTCATGATGGAAATATTACCCTGACTCACGATGTGCTCGCTAATAATACTGTTTTCACCTAGTAAATACGCCAACAACTGGTGTTGGCGAGTAGCGAGTAAGCTATCCATAAAGTGCTTTAACTGTCGTGATCTGTTCGGAAGTAGGCATTTCTTTAGTGGTTCCTAGATTTAAAGCTCCATTAGCAATTCGTTTGGCAATAGCCAGCTCATCTAATAATTCAGTTAATGGAGGAATATGGTCATCACGCTCAATCATCGTGCTAACCGCGCCAAAGCGATGTAACGCCGCTTGGTAAAGAGACCACACTGGATCACAAATTGCGTGATCGTGGGTATCAATCACATAGTCACCATAATCTGTATGGCCTGCCAGGTGAAACTGTCGTACATGTTGTGGGTCAATATAATTCAGATAGTCAGTTGCTGAGAAGCCGTGGTTACGGGCGCTGACGTAAATATTGTTAATATCCAGCAGCATGTAACAGTCTGCTTGCTTGGCTACTTCTTGATAAAAGACCCATTCCGGCATTTCGGAGTCTTGATAAGACAAATAGCTTGATACATTTTCAATTAGGATTTGTCTGCCTAAAAACTCCTGCACCTGTTGTATTCTGCTTGCAACATGATCAATAGCTGCTTGTGTGTAGGGTAGGGGGAGCAAGTCGTGGCTATTAACATGATTAACCCCAGTCCAACACAAATGGTCTGAAACCCAGGCGGGCTTTACCTCATTAATTAATACTTTAAGCTTTTTTAAGTAATCCAGGTTAAGTGGATCGGTTGAGCCGATGGATAAGGAGACACCATGCATGACCATCGGATATTGCTCACGAATTTTATGTAAATAATATGTTGGCTTGCCGCCAGCCACCATAAAGTTTTCAGAAATAATTTCGAACCAGTCAACAGCTGGTTGTGTATCAATGACTTCTTGAAAATGGTCGGTTCTAAGCCCTAAACCGAAACCGAGGAAGTGTTGGTTCATATTTTATTTTGCTGGTATTGTATTTGTTGTTAACGGCTCTCTATGTGCTAGCAATCTAAAGCTCAAAAAAATTAAAGCACAGAATTAAAGCACAGAAAGAACCGTTCAAAATACTAACCCACTTTGCCGCCAATATCTTCACAGGATTTTTGAGGTGTTAACACAAACCCCTGGCCTTTACAGGACGCTTGACCAGCACAGGCATTATTGGCCGTTTTGCAGTCATTGTGGCCTTTACACAGATTGACATCATAACATTTGACTAAGTCTGCTTTACTCACTTGACCACGCCAGTCGTCTTTTACTTTACCGCCTACATCATTACAGGCTTTGGTTGGCATAGCGACAAACCCCTGGCCTTTACAGGACGCCTGACCTTTACAGGAATTGTTGGCTGTTTTGCAGTCATTATGTCCACCACAGATATTAACCCCATAACAGTGAGCTAGGTCGGTTTTGCCTGCAGCCGCCGTTGATGAATGGGTCGACTTGCTGGGACCTACGCAGCCGCTGATCAGGCTGGCAGCAGTCATGGCAATTGCTACCCCAGATAAATTGAGTTTGGTTTGTTTCATGGGCTTCCTTTCCTTTATTTTCCCTTATCCTGTTACTTCATATCGGGCACTTAATTTATTTTCTGCAACCCCCTCTGGTAGAGAAGTACATGAAGTACACCTTTTGATGTGGTTACTTCATGGCGGATATCGTGTTTAAAAAGAATATGCACTATAAGACAAGGATGAAATCAACCATGAGTCAAATAAAAAAAATAGTTAATAGTCAGCTTACAGTTTGGTTACGTTTGGTTGGTAAGGTTGGTAAAAAAGTAGGCAGCGCCTTGATTGCGTATTTACCAGCAGGTCAGAGGCAGCAAACAATGATTAGAGGGCCCTAAAGTGTATTGAAAACTGTGATATATTTTAATTGTGGTATGTTTCAAAAAAGAACAACTGTTATTGTAAATTGGCTAAGATAATCTTTAATTTTTTAACTTAGTCACACTATAATATAGAGCCTATTACATTACTTTTGTTAAATTGACTGAGAACCCTTATGTCTACAGATCATTTAGCTCGGCTGGAAGAAAAAATCCAACAAGTCGTTGATACCGTTAGTTTGCAACGGATGGAAATTGAAGAGTTGCGTGAAGAAAAAGCCCGCCTGGAAGAAGAAAATAACATTTTGAAGGAAGAAATGGGCCAATGGAGCCAACGGGTTGGTTCTATTTTGGGCAAGCTAGATGCCATGGCAGAAGAGACTGAGGCAGAAGAAGCGTAAGCGCTAGTTGTCTTTAAGGGGTAACAGGAGGCTCTGATACATCAGGTGCATCATATCCTAAAACTTAAAGCGATTAATTTTACTTTGTAGCTCAGTTGATAATCGGCTGAGCTTATCACTTTCTTCGCTGGCACTGTGCGCGCCGTTTGCGACCTCTCCTGCTACATCACTAATGGTGGTGACATTGCGGGTGATGTCTTCAGAAACGGCGTGTTGTTCTTCAGCGGCACTGGCAATCTGAGTGGCCATGTCGGTGATTTGGCTGATAGCACTAACGACCTGTTCCAGTCGACTGGCTGCTGTTTCTGCTTGAACCACACTTTCCTGAGTCATCGTTTGGCCTCGGCTCATAGTGGCAACCGCTGCCTCTGTTCTTTCTTGTAAGCTATTAATGGTCTGACGTATTTCGTCTGTAGAGCTTTGGGTACGACTAGCCAGTGTTCTGACTTCATCCGCAACTACTGCGAAACCTCTGCCTTGTTCACCCGCCCGGGCAGCTTCAATCGCCGCATTGAGTGCTAATAAGTTGGTTTGTTCAGCAATGGATATAATCACATCCAGGATTGAACTGATATTTTCACTATCTTCTTTCAATTGATTTATTACTTGAACCGCATCTTCAACTTCTACTGATAAGCGGCGAATGGTATTAGCACTTTCATTGACGATGGACTGGCCTTCTTCAACAGAATGATTGGCATCATTGGCTGAGTGAGCCGTTTGTGCAGCATTTTTAGCCACATCATTAGCGGTGGCTGACATTTCATTAATGGCTGTTGCCACTTGGTCAATTTCTTCTCGCTGGCGTTGAACACCACTATTGGTGATTTCGGCAATATTCGCGCTTTGGTTGGCAGAGCCATTGACTTGTTCAATAGAGTGGGCGACATCTTTGATCATCAATTGGATTTTCTCAAGAAACTGATTAACCCAATGAGCGAGTGCACCCACTTCATCTGCACGTTTGACATTAATTCGGTGGGTTAAATTACCCTCTTGAGAAGATAAGTCTTTAATTAAAGCCACTACTTGTCGAATGGGCCTGGCGATAGAAATAGACACACGCCATAGTAATAACAGTGAGATGAAAGTGGCAAGCACTCCAATACCCACTTGCAGCAATAAATTATTATTAAACAGCTCCTGTAGGGTTTGTTTAAAGGTATCAAGCTCAGCAAAAACAACGGCTTTTGGGACATCAATAATCATACCCCAGTAGGTGTTGGATGCACCGACGGTAAAGGGCTTAATAACTCGAATATTTCCCCCTGTTTCTTGAATACTGGTTTGGCCTGACTGAATTAAACTAATAATTTTATCCCAGTCAGGTTGGCCAGCAATAGACTGACCAATTTGCTCCGGGGTTGGAGTAGATGCTGCAATAATGCCTAAACTGCTGAGAATGGTGACCTGGCTCTTTGCTTCATAAATAGATTTTTTTAACTCTAAACTCATCTCTTGGAGAAAGTTCATGGAGTAGTCGATACCGGTCATACCGACAAACTTGCCTTTCACGATGATAGGCACGACAAATGAGGTTAATAAGGTTTGAGTGCCTTGGATATCATAAGATGCTGGATCAATAATACATTCTCGTTTCTGGTCTTTAGGGCATAGGTACCACTCACTTTGTCTTACGCCATTTGCTTGTTTAGTGGTGTTATTAAAGCTACCCAAGGGCCGACTAGCCAGGTTACCCGCTTTATTGCGATTCCAATATGGAGCAAATTGCCCGGTGTCTTTTTGTGAGTGCCCGTTTTCTTGGTTTTTAAAGTCAACATCTTTGCTGTCGAACTGGTTGGGTTCCCATCCTGTGTATGCCCCAAGAAAATCAGGGTTATATTCCGTCATCCCTTTGAGCATAGTGGAAACATGTTCTCTGCTGTTTGCCACTTGACTGGTAAATTCGGTGGATTTTAATGCGGCAAACGCTTGAGCCAGCGAGCGTGCCGCGACCATCGCTTTTTCCATGCGGGTAACCATAGTACCCGTTTGGGCACTGGCAATCGCATCTAGTTTTTCTTTGGTGGCCGCTGAAATCAGGTCAGAAGAGTTGTCAGTCACCAGGCTTGCGACCTGTTTACTGGAGATAAAACTGTACCCCACGACAGCTGCAATTGCTAAAACTAAACAGAGGCCTGCATAGACTAAAACTTGAGAAGATATGGATTTAAACTGCATTACGAACAACTTTTGGGTAACTAAGGGTTAGGTGGTTAGCCACGCTAAAAAAATATAACAAACTAATATCGCAGTATGGCACAGATTGGCTGCTTTGCCAGGTTGACCTCTAAGTCATGGCTTTAGCCTGCCATTAGCCAAGGATTTAGCCACAATAGCAAAAAGTAACAGGGAGCAAGTGAGTGGAAAAACAACAGGCCGCAAAACAGATTGCTGATTTAGTATTAACGGGTTTTAGTCATTATCGTTTACGTTTTAGTGAAATTACCTTAGGGGCACGGCGTCGTTTTGAGCGTGCGGCTTGGGGAGAGGTGCAGCGTGCATCCAGTGGACGGATTAACTTATACGATAAAGCGGTGGCGGAAGTGGTGGCGGATTTATCCCAGCATGTGCCAGATGACTGTTTGTCATTGGCAATGTGGCGCCATGCTAAGCAAGCCTATCATCAGTTAATAGTCAGTCGCACTGACTATGAATTGGCGGAGACATTTTTTAACTCGATTTTTTGTCGGGTATTTCGCCATCATGCGATCAGTGAAGACAACTTGTTTGTCCAGTCATCGTTTCCTGCGCCTCCATTGGGGAGCCAGCAGCCCATTTATAATCGCTATCAACCTCAACAGGGGTTAGTGGCGTTGATTAAACAGATATTAATGGACTATGCCTTTGCGATTCCTTATGAAAACTTACGTCGTGATATCAGCCAGATTATTTATTGTATCAAGCAAGAAATGGGGGAGGCATTCTCCAACGAAACGGTCAGTCATGTGGATATTATTAAGTCAGTTTTTTACCGCAATAAGGCCGCTTATTTAGTTGGGCGCATTGTTACTGAAAACATTGTCACTGAAAAAACTATTACTGAAGAAACTGCTACCGAAAAACAGGTCAAACCTTTTGTGTTGCCTTTACTTAACAATGACCAGAGGGCTGTTTATGTAGATACATTAATTATGGACCCCGACGAAGTCAGTGTTATTTTTAGCTTTACACGCTCTTATTTTATGGTACTGGCCCCAATTCCCTCTGAATATGTGCAGTTTTTACAAGAGTTGTTACCCTGGAAGCAACGCTATGAATTGTATATTTCGATTGGTTTTTATAAGCATGGTAAGACTGAGTTTTATCGTGACTTTTTATCCCACTTAGCGGCAACTGATGATCAATTCATTATTGCGCCAGGGGTAAAGGGAATGGTAATGACGGTCTTTACGTTACCTTCCAGTCAGACGGTTTTTAAGGTCATTAAAGATTATTTTGACCCGCCTAAAGAAGTGAATAAAGCGCTAGTAAAAGACAAGTATCACTTGGTAAAAGTTCATGACAGAGTAGGGCGGATGGCGGATACTCAGGAGTTTTCTCACTTTGCGTTTCCTAAACAGCGTTTTGCACCAGAGCTATTAACTGAGCTGCAGAAAGTCGCTCAGTCAAATATCACCATTACTGATGACCAGGTGATAGTACATCACTTATATACTGAGCGAAAAATGACCCCGCTCAATTTATATATTAAAGAAGTGAGGGGTAAAAAGTTGGAGGCTGTTCTGGATGAATACGGCAATGCGATCAAACAACTGGCCGCTGCTAATATTTTCCCTGGTGATATGTTATTGAAAAACTTTGGTGTCACCCGCCATGGACGAGTCGTATTTTATGATTATGATGAAATCTGTTATTTAACGGAGTGTCGTTTTAGAAAAATCCCACCACCCCGTTTTCCTGAAGATGAACTGGCTGCTGAACCATGGTATTCAGTGGCACCTAATGATGTTTTTCCTGAAGAGTTTGGCGTATTTTTATTTGCTGACCCCAAGATTCGTCAGCAATTTACGCGGTTGCATCCTGAACTATTTGATGCGGATTATTGGCAAGAGCTACAGGGTTTAATAGAGCATGGGCAGGTGATGGATGTTTACCCTTATCGGCGAATGAAGCGGTTTAAGCAACACCCTACCCGTCAAAAGAAAAAACCCTCAAAAACAGCCATGAATTAGATAGCAAGGAGCTACACTTAGATTACAGTCAGTAGTCTCGTTAAGATCTGCAGAGAATAGGAATGAGGTTTGGCAGGCAACACAGGTTATCGCTATCAGCTGGGGTTATGTCTGTGGGGGATTGTTAGTTGCTTGTTTAGTCAGTATTGTTTGGCAGTTTATCAGGCTCAGTTAGTCGATGAGGTCAGTGTTCAGTTACCTCAAACAACCTCCACGGAATTACAACCCAATATCAGGCAAAGACTTAGCCAGGTTAACCACTGGCGGGTGGGTACTCTAGCCGATACCTCTGCTCCCTATGTCATCCTTAATGATCGCAATGAGTTAAGGGGGATTGAGGCCAATTACCTGGCTTTACTCCGTAAGCAGTTAGGTATTGAGTTCAGCATAACCGTTTATTCATCGGCTGAAGCGTTATTGAAAGCTGCAGACACAAAAAAAGTTGATCTGGTATTTGCCAGTGAACCTGACAAGTATTTTCATCGCCGATTTACTTTCTTGCCAGCCTTAATACAAGCCCCTATGGGGCTGTTCACTTCCCGTCAAACCAGTTCTGTCAGTATTGACAATTTGCAAGATAACACCATAGCCATCCTTGGTAAGCCTACTTGGCTTCCACTCGTTAAATCCCAGTTGCCAGAGACCACCACGATACGAACCTTTAAGTCTTTTAATACGGCGTTAAAAGCAGTAGCAAAACGAGAAGTCGTCGGGCTGTTGGGTGATAGTGCCATGGCTAATTACTGGCTTAATCAGGTGAATGTACATAACTGGCAATGGCAGCCTGTTAAAGGGTTGGCCAGTTTAAAATGGTTTATCGGTAGTCCACCAGATGACTTGCAGTGGCAAGCGGCCTTACAAGAATTTCTGAAGCAGCTTAGAGATGATGAGCGAAAACTATTGAATGGGCCGTGGCTGAAAGAAGAAGCTGCCATTGGTCGGGGAGCGCTGGCACTCACCCAAGAAGAACAGGCCTGGCTAAAATCTCACCCTGTTATCAGGTTAGGTGTCGATCCTAACTGGCCTCCTTTTGATGCGCTGGATGCCGAAGGGAATCATATAGGGATTGCTTCCGAATATGCCAAGATTATTGGCCAACGCCTGGGGATATCCGTTCATGTTGTGAAACATCAAACTTGGCGCCAGCAAATGAGAGCCATTCAGTATGGGGAGATAGACCTATTGGCTGCTATTTCGAAAACCCCCAGTCGTGCTCAAAATATGCTGTTTTCCAGGCCTTATGCCAAGATCCCGATGGCCATTGTTACTGCCGTTGATGCAGGCTTTGTTGAAGGACTACAGGACTTGGCAGGAAAAAAAGTGGTGGCAGTGTCGGATTACGCCAGTTATGAAATGCTGCGCTTTGACTACCCTTTTGTTTCTGTGATTGAAACGGATTCAGTAAAAAATGCGCTGAACATGGTGGCTAAAGGTGAGGCAGAAGCGACGATAGGCAATCTGGTGGTGATGAGTCAAATGATTCAGCAGCAGTTTTTAGGCAAACTGAAAATCGCAGCGCCTGTTCAGGACCATCCGCAGGATATTCGATTGGCCGTAAGAATGGACTGGCCTCATCTGGTTCAGTTAGTCAACAAGGTGTTGGCCAGTATGACGCCACAGGAGCATCGGGCGATACAGCAAAAGTGGTTAGCTGTTCGTTATGAACATGCTGCTAACTGGCGGCAGGTGTTGACCTATCTGATACCCATCACTGTGGTCATTGTTGTTGCTTGGGCATTGATTCTTTGGTGGAACAAACGCCTGTCTGCTGAAATTGAAAAGCGCCGTAAGCTGGAATTGCAACTTTCTGCTCAACTGGATTTTCAAAAAGTACTGCTTGATACCATCCCTAACCCCATTTTTTTCAAAGACCGAGAAGGTAAATACCTGGGTTGTAATCGGGCTTATGAAGAAGCTTTTGGTATCCATCGGGATGAGCTCATAGGCAAAACGGTATTGGAAGTCCACCAAGATCCCATTAAAGCAGATGAATATGATACGGATGACCGTTCGTTGCTAGATGTAGGTGGGATCACTCACTGTGAGACTCAGGCACATTATATTGATGGGATGGTGCATGATGTGTTGTTCTGGAAGTCTACCTTTGGTGGTCAAACAGGACAGCCTTCCGGGTTGCTGGGAGTGATCGTTGATATTACTGAGCGTAAAGCGGCTGAGCGGGCACTGGAGCAAAGTGAAGAGCGTTATCGCAATCTGCTGAGTAATCTGACTGGCGCAGTGTTTCGCTATCAGGTCAACCAAGACTCCACCATGTTATTTATCAGTGATGCTATCGAATCATTAAGTGGCTATCCCGCTAGTGACTTTATTCATAATAAAGTGCGTAAGTTTGCCAGCATCGTTCATCCTGATGATGTTGAGCAGCTTAGGAAGCAAGTGTTGCAACAGGTAATGCAGCAATCAACCTATAGCATTGAATACCGAATGGTGGATAAAACCGGTCAGTTACACTGGGTATTTGAGCGGGGTAAAGCCATCTATGACCATAATAAAGCCCCTCTCTTTATTGATGGTGTGATTGTTGATATTACAGAGCGTAAAGTTCAGGAAGAGGTGCTTGCCAGAGCTAAAGAAGAAGCTGAGGCTGCTACCCAAGCGAAGTCTGACTTCTTAGCCGTCATGAGCCATGAAATTCGTACTCCCATGAATGGCGTGATGGGGATGTTAGAGCTACTTTGCTATACCTCGCTGCAAGCCGACCAGCAACGGTTGGTGGATACCATGCGTGACTCTGCCACTGCATTGATGCAAATTTTGAATGATATTTTGGACTTTTCAAAAATTGAAGCGGGCAAGCTTAAACTAGATTTTCACCCCGTTGACTTCACCACATTACTGGAATCAGTGGCAGGTACCTTTGCGGCTCAGGCGATAGAAAAGCAGGTTGAACTGCGCTTGTACATTGACCCCTATCTAGCAAAAGAGGTGACAGCTGATAGCGTCAGGATTCGTCAGATTTTATTTAATATGCTGAGTAATGCTATTAAGTTTACGGATATGGGGTATGTCAAAGTTAGCTTGGAAGTGCAGCGAGCGACTGCCCAAACCCAGTGGCTTACGCTGACGGTTGAAGATACTGGAATAGGCATTAATAAAACTAAGCAGGCCAAGCTATTTGAACCCTTCAGTCAAGCAGAAGCCACCACCACTCGCCGCTATGGTGGTACAGGGCTGGGGTTGGTTATTTGCCGGCGGCTGGCAGCAATGATGGGAGGGGAGATCGTTCTAGCCAGTACGGTGGGCAAAGGAACCACTATCAGCTACCAGCAATCTTTTGATATTTGCACACCCAGTGAGCCTTCGGTGGTACTCAATAAACAAGCCGTTTTGGTATTAGTGCAGGACAGTTTTTTAACCAGCAGTATTAACAAATACCTGGGGGCTTGGGGAGTAGAGCAAATACGGCCTGACAAGCTACCTCAAGCGGCGAGTGAAATTCCCAGCTTGTTACAAGCTAACAAAGTCAATGCCCTTGTTGCTCAACAGTATGTCATTCAGCATTACTGGCAGCTGGATGATGCTCATAGCTTGAACTGGCTTGCCAGCCTGGAAATACCTGTCGTGTTACTGTCCCCTAACTATGACCAACAGATTGAAGAAATAGAAAAAGTAGGGGTTAAATTGGGCACACAGCCCTTGTTTCCTTGTTTGTTCTATCGGGCGCTGAAAATTGCCCTAGGCGTTGAAGATTATCTGGCTGATCGACTGACCAGCTTACCTAAAGTGGAGGTGCCTAAACTTAATTTCACTGGCCAAATCTTAGTGGCTGAAGATCACCCAACTAATCAGCAGGTAATTAGACAGCAGCTCAAACTGTTGGGGGTGGATGCTTGTATCGTAGAAAATGGTGTAGAAGCTTTGAAAGCTTGGCGAACAGGCGATTTTGTACTCGTCATATCAGACTGCCATATGCCAGAAATGGATGGTTATACACTCACTCAAACGATACGGGAAGAAGAGCAGCGACTGGGGTATGGACGTATCCCAATTGTCGCACTGACGGCCAGTGCACTGGCTGATGATGCACAAAAATGCCGAGATGCTGGGATGGATGACTTTATTACCAAACCGGTAACTATTCCTGACTTAGGCAAAATTCTTAAGTATTGGCTAGGCAAAGCCATTATCAACCAGCGCCATAAAGAAGATGTTGTGCAGCCAGAGAGTGATGCTGCTGATGCACCCATTCAACTGAGCCAGCTATTGTCACTGTTTGGTGATCAGACCATGGTCAATAAAATGCTGGGGGATTTTATTGACCAAACCCAGCAAGATATCAATAAGCTATCGGATGCCGTGGAGGCCCATGAAGCGGTAGCTGTTGCGGAAACCGCTCACCGGGTTAAGGGAGCAGCTAAAATTATTGAGGCAGATGCTCTGGCAGAAAGTAGCCGTTCCCTAGAGATGGCTGCAAAAGGAGGCGATTGGTCAGGTGTTGGCCATTATATCAGCCAGGTGAAAAGAGAATATGAGCACTTACAGCAGTATATAAAACAGTTTTTGACCAGGAATGAATAAATCACTTGCTGACCTAACCATTATGGTGCTGGAAGATCACGAATTTCAGCGTAATTATTTACTGCTGTTATTACAGCAGTTAGGTATTAACCGTTTGCTGGAGGCTGAAGATGGCCAGACAGCCTTAACGTTGGTGAGTAAACACAGGGTAGATGTGGTGATTTGTGACTTAAACTTACCGGGTATGCATGGTGCTGAGTTTCTTCATCACTTAGGCAAACGTGGCTTTAGTGGTGGTGTAATTATTGCCAGTGAGGAGCCGCAGGCAGTGCTAGAGAACAGTTGTCAAATAGCCAATATGATGGGATTACAGGTTATTGGAACAATAGCCAAACCATTACGAGTTGACTGGTTGGAGAGTACCTTAACCAACTTCTGTACTGAACGATCCAAGTAATAAAAAAAGCCGACCTAGTGGCCGGCTAAGCAGTACCAAGGATTTCTCTCATACGTTACTGATCAATAACTAAGTTGCCGTTGGCCAGTAGGCTATCCAGGATAGCCTGATTATCTGTAGTGCCGTACTCAGCAGATAAATCCACATTTTCCAATACAATTTTTTGTGTCACTGTACCGTTGCCATTTGCGCTAACATCAATGGTGGTTGAGCCACCATCAAAGTTCAGTGCTAAATACTGACTGACAGTATTACTTTGCTCACCAATCAGTAAGTCGTTACCATTCAAGCCACTTAATGTATCGTTCCCTAAACCACCTGTGAGAGTTGTATAAAACACTTGTTTACAAGCATTACTGGTTGTTTTTTTTGAACGGTTAATTAAAAACTAGAAGAAGGTAGGTAAACGTAGCGAGAAATAAACTGATGGCCATGGCTGATAGGTTAATAAATAAGGCATGTGACGGATAAAAATGTTTTAGTAAAAAAGGGGGGGTTAAATTTTAAATCGTCCAACCACCGCTTGCACTTGATTGGCTAAGCCTTCAACTTCATTACTTTTACTTAGCGTTTCTTTAGAGCGCTCTACGGTTTCCTCTGCAACCACAGAAATATTGACAATATTTTCGTTAATTTCACTAATGACCTGGCTTTGCTCCTGAGAGGCTTCCGCGATATGGGAATTCATTTCAGAAATGGTATTGACCGCATCCAGTATTTTGGCAATCGCTGAGCCCGCTTCGGTGACTTTCTCGACACCACTGTTTGCATGGTGCTCTAAGTTTACAATGCCTTTTTCTACTGTTTCACTACAGGAGCGTAGGTTTAAAATGCTTTGATGAATTTCGTCGGTAGACTCATTGGTTTTTTGTGCCAAGGTTCTGACTTCGTCGGCCACCACGGCAAAGCCACGACCCGCTTCACCGGCTCGGGCGGCTTCTATCGCGGCATTTAACGCCAACAAGTTGGTTTGTTCAGAAATGCTTTTAATTACATCCAAAACAGTACCAATATTTTCGCCTTCGGTAATTAATTGTTGTGTTGCGTGGGTAACAGCAGTAATTTCGTCTGCTAAGGACTGAATGGCATTGACGGCCTGATTGACCACATGGGTGCCTTCTGATGCCTTGTTGTTTGCATCTTGTGCGGACTCTGATGCTGAATTCGCGTTATCAGCAACACTGCTAATGGACTGGGACATTTCAGAGGTTGCTGTAGCCACCATATCAATTTTTGTCTGTTGGCTTAAAATGCCTTCGGTTTGCTCATTGATAATATTGCCACTGTCTTGAGAAGAAGACAGTAGTTGTATCGAAACATGGCTTAACTCACGGATAATTTCCTGTAGTTTGGCAACAAATGCATTAAATCCCTGGGCAAGCTCACTGACCTCTGTGGCACTACGCGTTTCCAAACGTTGAGTTAAGTCACCACCACCACCTGCAATATCGTTAATCGCTTCAGTAACATTGCGTAAAGGCGTGACCACGATACGGCTCACAATCACCATGATTAATCCAGCAATGAGAATATCTAAAACCAGCCCTTGGATAACCTGAATAATCAAATTTTCACGTAATCTAGCTTTGACAAAAGAATCGTCAATATACATCACGACCGTGCCCACGTTTTGTTGGTCACCGTCATCATCAAAAATAAGCTCTTTTTCAGTAATTGATGAAACGTTTGCTGGAGGGGCTTTGGCTTTAATTATTTTTTTATGGTCGGCTTCATCTCTACCATACAGGGCTAATACATCACTTTTTGATTTCACCTGAATACCAGCAATGAACTTAGCGGCTTGCATTTCAGAAATAACATTACTGTTAATAAACTCGGGTTCATAGTTCCAGATGGGACCGGGTAAGCTAACGCTGAGTCGTTTAGCAGCATTGGCGGCTTGAGTCTCTAACTCTTCTTCCAGACTGCTTTTAGTAATGTTGTAGTTGTAGTAACCAAAAGCAAACAGCACGATAGAAACAATGGCTACAAACAACAAAATAAATCGGGCACGTATACTTTGCGGAATCATAGAACTACCTGGTACTCGTTATAGCCTGTTAATCAAGCTTTGTTATAACTGTCACTCCAAAACGGTAAGCAAAATACCGTTCTTCATAGCCGAACCCGTCCCAGCCATGAGCTTAATTCTCAGTCTAGTACAGCTTGCCAAGGATGAAAGCAAAAGCGAAAAAATGCTGTCATATACCCTGGTTATTTGTTTGAAATATAATTGCTTTTTTGTAGTTAATGATGTTGAGCTATGTCAGCAAGATAACTTATAACGATAAGCAAAATTGCCCACCTATTTGGAGTGTCGAATTGGGGTGTCGAATGGCTAAAATAGGGAGTGGGTAAATGAAATGGGTAAGTAGATAGTACTAATTCGCTTGCCTAGATACCCAATTCGTTGTGTTCAAGATAGTTCTTTATAAACTGTTGATGATGCTTGTCAATTGCAATGAACTGCAAGCCAATATAAAAGTTGTTTTTTCGCATAGTGACATGTCGCACCAAAGCCCGTGCATAAATAACGGATCTATATTTATCGTACTTTGCTTTTATCATTAAGGCGATAGACTTACTCTTATTCACATTAAGGCTGGAGCTCACTAACGCGCCTTGCTCAGAAATATCAAGAAGCTCTACTGGAATAACAGCCTCTTTTACTTTAAGGGCGGCATTCCATTTGGTTTTTTTACGGGGAGCACGGTTGTCTTGATTAAATAGAAAACTATCCATAAAACATCCTACTAACAGGGCAATTGCTAGTTGATATACTACCCGAAGCACAGGGTCCAATTAATATAACAACTTGTGGCTAGCTCGTCTGTTAAGAAAATATGATGGGAATGATTAACTTAGAAGGAACAACCCCTTTCAATGTTTTGATTTGAAAAGGGTTGTTAGCAGAGTTACTGAGAGATAGATGACTGGGTACGTTGAGTGATACCCATTAATTTATAAGTGAGTAAAGACGCTGCAAAGTCATAGGCATGGAAGCCTTCAATTGGCGCAAATTCCATGATGTCGAAACCGATAATCTCGCGCTGTTTAGCCACAGACTCAAACAAATTCAGGGTTTGATACCAACCTAAACCACCAGGAACGGGTGTCCCTGTAGAAGGGAATACAGAAGGGTCCATGCCATCGATGTCCAGAGTAAAAAATACTCTACTAGGGAAATCTGCGGGCAGCTCGATGGCTTGGATGTTTTGCGGCACTAGCTCATCAGCATCTTGAAAATAGACATTATGTTGTTGGCGGACGGCTATTTCTTCTTCACAAAAAGCGCGAATACCTAGCTGGTATAAGGGAATGCCCATATCCACACAGCGCTTCATGACAGAGGCATGGCTGAGTGGGTCACCTTCATAAGCATCGCGTAAATCGGCATGGGCATCGATTTGAACAATACCAAAATCATCAAACCCAGCGGCTTTTAAGCCTTTAATCACACCATATGTGACGGTGTGTTCACCACCCAGAACAACGGGCATCGCCCCTTGTTTCACAATATGGGTTGTCGCCGCAGCAATATTCTCAACGACCTGTTCTGGGGATACAGAGCAATCAACTGGCTCGCAGGTATAAATCCCTTGTTCACAGGGTTGACTTTTGCCATCCCATTTTTCCAATTGCCAGGACGCTTTTAAAATCGCAGAAGGGCCTAAACAGGTACCGCCACCATAGGAAACAGTTTTTTCGTAGGGTACTGGCAGGACATGGAAATAAGCCCGCTCGGGGGCTGGCTGGTCAATTTCAGAGCCTAGAAAAACAGGGTAATCACTGGTTGGTTCATTCATTACTAATCACTCACAACTATTTTTTATGACAGCCGACATTTAAAGTCTTCGTAACCAAAGGTTTTGACAACGTTAAGCTCATCCGTTTTAGAGTTCCACACTGCCAAGGCTGGTAACTTAGTGCCATTAAAGGTAGTGGTTTTTACCATGGTGTAGTGGGCCATATCTTCAAACAGTAACCGCTGTCCTACCTTCAAAGGCTCGGCAAAGCTGTAGTCACTAATTACATCACCAGCCAAACAGGTGAGGCCCCCCAAACGATAAGTATGAGCAAACTCATTGGGTTCACCAGCACCTAAAATATCCGGGCGATAGGGCATTTCGAGGGTATCAGGCATATGGCAGGTAGCGGAGGTATCCAGAATGGCTTGGTTTAGTTGGTTCCAAGTAATATCCAGTACTTCACAGCTTAATACCCCAGTACCAATAGCTACCGCTTCACCGGGCTCTAGGTATACTTGCACATCGTACTTTTGGCTAAAGGCTTTAATCCGCTCAACCAATTTATCGACCTGATAATCCGAGCGAGTAATATGGTGGCCACCACCAAAGTTAACCCACTCCATCTTTGCTAATAAATGACCAAATTTGGATTCCACAGCATCTAGAGTACGAGCCAGTGGGCTAAAGTCTTGTTCACAAAGGGTATGGAAATGTAGGCCACTGATGCCGTCTAAACAGGACTCATCTAACTCTGATAGTGGAATCCCCAGCCGAGAGCCGGGTGCACAGGGATCATAAATCGGCACGCTCCCTTCTGAATGCTCTGGATTAATCCGTAAACCGAATTGCAGCTCAGGTCGTTTGGCTTTTGCTGCCTGAATCAATGGTTGAAAGCGCTGCCACTGGTTGCAGGAGTTAAAAACAATATGATGAGCAAACGCCAATAGCTCAGCTAAATCAATCTCACTATAGGCAGCCGAGAATACATGGACTTCACCACCATATTCCTCATGCCCTAAGCGTGCTTCATGCAAGCCGCTGGCACAGGTACCGCTTAAGTACTTTGCGGTTAACGGTGCCAGATTCCACATGGAAAAAGCTTTGAGCGCGGCTAAAATTTTAGCCCCACTCTGGTCGGCCACCTGTTTCAGGATGGCCAGATTGCGCTCAACAGCGACTTCGTCTACCACAAAGCAAGGAGAGGGAAGACGGCTTAAATCCAATTGACGGAAGTCAGTAAACTGCATGGCTAATTGATCCAGTCTGGTGTTTAGTGATCCAGGTTAAAACTATCTAATTCGATCACTTTCCAAGGTAAGCCGTGCTCATTCATATCGGCCAAGAATGGGTCAGGATCAAACTGTTCCATATTCCAAACGCCGGGCTTCAGCCATTTGCCTTCCAGCATCATCTTGGCACCAATCATGGCGGGTACCCCCGTGGTGTAAGAAATGGCTTGAGATTTCACTTCCTGGTAGCAGGCCTGGTGATCACAAATATTATAGATGTAGACTACTTTTTCTTTGCCGTCTTTGATGCCGCGAGCCACACAGCCAATACAGGTTTTACCTTTGGTGCGAGGGCCAAGGCTAGAGGGGTCAGGCAGCAATTTAGCCAGTAGTTGAATCGGTACGATCTGTTGGCCATTGTATTCAATTGGTTCAATGCTGGTCATGCCTACATTACCTAGTACTTCTAAGTGCTTGAGGTAATTGTCGGAGAAACTCATCCAAAACTGGGCCCGTTTTAATGTGGGGATGTGTTTGGCTAACGACTCTAACTCTTCGTGATACATGCGATAAATGTCGTACTCACCAACCCCTTCTGGGCAAGTAAAGCGGGCTTTTTTCGACATAGCGGGCGTGGTAACAAACTCACCATTTTCCCAGTGACGGCATTCGGCTGTGACTTCGCGGATATTAATTTCAGGGCTGAAGTTAGTAGCAAAAGGATAACCATGATCGCCACCATTAACATCAATAATGTCCAGCTCATGGACTTCATCCAGATAATGCTTAGCCAAATACGCAGTAAACACATTAGTCGCACCTGGGTCAAAACCACTACCCAATAGTGCCGTTAAGCCTGCCTTTTCAAATTTCTCCTGATAAGCCCACTGCCATTTATATTCAAACTTAGCGGTATCCAATGGTTCGTAGTTGGCTGTATCCAGGTAATGCACACCCGCTTCTAAACAGGCATCCATAATGGTTAAATCTTGGTAAGGAAGTGCAACGTTAATGACCAGGTCTGGCTTTTCTTGTGTTAATAATGCCACCAATTCTGGCACATTATCCGCGT
Source organism: Spartinivicinus marinus (assembly GCF_026309355.1). Taxonomy (NCBI): domain Bacteria; kingdom Pseudomonadati; phylum Pseudomonadota; class Gammaproteobacteria; order Oceanospirillales; family Zooshikellaceae; genus Spartinivicinus; species Spartinivicinus marinus. The sequence goes on along the minus strand of NZ_JAPJZK010000001.1, from coordinate 6,254,657 downwards.
CAACCTGAGCCGTTTTAATAGGGCGATCTAATTGGGCAGCAATTGCCTTACATTTCGCTTCCGTACGACTGGCTAAGATAATTTCTTTAAATACTTCAGGCAATTGCGCACATTTATGGGTGACGACACCACCCACACCACCAGCACCAATAATTAACACTTTTGACATGTTTGTTCTTCCTCTAACGTATATGAGTAATACTCAACTTGTCGGGGTTATTCTTTATTTAGTAACTCTTTTTAAGGCTTATCACATTTAAAGAGCTATCACACGGAGCAGGATAATATGGAGTAACAGGGTATTCTGTAGCTGAGACAGGGATGTCTCTTTAGCTTGCGAGAGGCCATGGAGGGTCCCTCGCAAGCGGCGGAAGAATATCCTGTTATTCCATATCAGGCACTAAATTTGTTTTCCTTTCTTTTCATGATATTTTTCAAGAAAGTAATTAACGCTCAAAGTAGGTATAGCCCTGTAGGCTTTCCCTAAAGGCTTTTAAAATCTGTTGACGCATGGTCACTGTGATTTTGCCTGCTCGTACTGCGGATTCTGCATTACGCCGCAGTTGCTCTTGCATGCCTTTAGGATCATATTCCACATAGCTAAGCACATCAGCAATACTGTCGCCGTGAAATTCACGAACAAAACTATAACTGCCGTCCAGGTTAACCCGGACACTCACCACATTCGTATCGCCAAATAAATTATGTAAATCGCCCAGGGTTTCCTGGTAAGCACCCACTAAAAATACCCCTAAATAATATTCTTCATTCGCGCGTAAGGGGTGTAGTGGCAGTGTTGAGCGAACGCCATCAGGTGTTGTGAATTGATCTATTTTACCATCACAATCACAAGTAATATCCGCTAAGATAGCTTCACGAGTCGGTTCTTCATCCAGGCGATGGATTGGCATAATCGGAAATGTCTGGTCAATGGCCCAAATATCTGGTAACGATTGGAATAAACTGAAGTTGCCATAATAAATATCGGATAATAATGTGGGTAGGTTTTCCAGCTCGGCGGGGAACCTTTCAACCTGTGGTAACAGCAGTGCAATTGCTTCAAAAATAGCTAAGGCGATATTCTCTGCTAAGGCACGCTCACGCAAGTTAATCTGGCCACGGCGAAACAGCTCGCGTACCTCATCCCGATAATACAAGCAGTCGTTATAACTCTCTTGTAGTTTTTTGACTTGCACGTTGTCTTTGACATACCAAAGATTTTGTAACTGCTCATGGCTGTTTTCGGGTAACGACTCAGGCAAATTGGTTGGCTTATGATCCCGGACATCCAGAATGTTAAACAACAACATCGATGAGTAAGCGACCGTAGCGCGACCGGACTCGGTAATGATAACAGGGTGTTCAATATTTAAAGGGTCAAGGTTTTCGCGGATGGTCTCAACGATATCCACACAATATTCATCAAGTTGATAGTTCATACTATGGGTGCTGTTAGAACAGGAGCCTTCATAGTCAACTGCTAAACCACCTCCCATATCCAGGTAGCCCATTGGGGCACCTTCTGCAACCAAGCTACTATAGTAACGACAGGCTTCCAGTACGCCACTACGAATATTACGAATATTTGGGATTTGCGAGCCTAAATGGCAATGTAACAGTTGGAGACAATGCAGCATGTTGGCCGTTTTTAGCTGCTCAACAATATCTAGCAGCGCTGCAGTGGATAAGCCAAAGATAGAACGATCGCCGCTGTCATGTTCCCAATGTCCTTCAACAGTAACGGACAGCCTGATTCGTACCCCAATTAAGGGCTCAATGCCCAGCGCTTGGCTTTGCTTAATGATGATGGGCAGCTCTGCTGGTGTTTCTACCACAAAGAAAGTACGAATCCCCATTTGCTTGGCATAAAGACCCAATTCAATAAACTCAGCATCTTTATAACCATTACAAACAATAAAACTGTCGTGGTCTTTTAATTGGGAGAGGGCAATAATTAATTCTGCTTTACTTCCAGCCTCAAGGCCATGGTGAAAGCTACCACCAAAGGTAGCGATTTCTTCAATAACATGGCACTGCTGATTGACCTTAATTGGGAAAACACCGCGATAATGGTTGCGATATCCACATTCTTTAATCGCGCGGGCAAAGGCTTCATTTAGCTGTTTGATCCGGTGATCCAGCAGGTTCTCGATACGCAGTACTGCAGGCATTTCTAGGCCACGCTCTTGCATGCCCTTAACAATATCAATAATGGGGACCGATACCTGCTTGCCACTGCCATTGAAGTCGACAGTCACCACTGCATCGCCTTCATCAGATACATTAAAATAGCCAGCCCCCCAGTGACTGGTACCATACAACTGGGCACTGTCTTGAACAGTCCACTCCGATGCATTGTGGGTAGGCGCGTTGGTGTTGGCTTTCCCAGTTGAGTCGTTAATATACGGCGTCATTAATCGAACCCCAGGAGCTGTTGAAATTTTCAGCAGAGGTGTGGCATCGCCTGAAATAATGTTGTTCAGGAAATATCAACAGCCTCAAGTCTGATGGCTAAATAAATTGCGCATTTTCTACATCTTACCCCCTGAGGGGAAGTATTATTTTTATTTTTTCTCAATGAAGAGTAGTTGAATAGACATATTGTTTAACTAAGGAGGAGTAGAACTAAATAAATAACGCTGAAAAATCGATTGGCTACAGCGTTTAAGCCAAAAGGTAATCAGCATGGTCACTATTAGAGCAAAGGCCAGTCGTATCCACAGTACACCTGAAATATGAGCACCCAGCAGCATGATTAACAATGTGTCTTCTATTACGCTGTGGAACAAACCGAGAAACCCTACTGCGGCAAAAACATCTTGCTTAGTTAGCTCACCCGTTTTAGCTTCTTTGATTAATAAGCCACCACCATAACTGAGTCCAAGGGTAATCCCCACAATAATAATGGAGGTGGCTTTGGCACTAATACCCAAGCAACGCAAGACAGGGCTTAACAGCCAAATTAGCAAACGTTCAATATGCAGCAGTTTGAGCACTTTCAATAAGGTCAACAGAACACTAATAATGACAACAACCATCCCCAGGCTTTGAATAAAACTAAGTAGCCAGGCGGAGAAACTGGTATCCGTTTGGGTGGGTTGCCAAATCAGCTGGTTAGGCTGCTGTAGCCAGTCACCATAGTGGAATGTTTGCTGTAACAGCCAGCCAAATAATAATGCGCCGCCAATCCGTAGTAATAAAGTAAAGGCAATTCGTACACCCGCCAGTTGAGACACTCTGGCTTCAATGGGAAGGGAGTGGGCAATCAGCAACATCCCCCCCAATACAGTCACATCGGCTACAGTGAACGCTTGATGTTGAGCCTCTAAGAAAAACACCAGCATGCCAGTATAGAGGTTAGTGAGTAAAGTAGTTGCCCACACCAATCCCATTGACTCAGGTAACCCCACCCAGTTCATCAAAGGTGCGAGTAGATAACTAAGGTATTCAGTACCGCCCAGCTCATCTAATAGCTTTACCAACAGCGTAATGGGAATCATGACTTTAAATAGTGTGCTGGTGACTTCGTAGATTTCTGCTGCCAGCGCCTTAATACACTGAAAGACCGGGGGGTTAACCATTTCTACTCCTAACTTCTGATACGGTTACCAACGATGAAGGTAAATGATATCGAATTGCTACGAAATAAAAGTAGAAATATAAGTGGAAAAATAGAATATAATTTTTTACTTTAGTTATAAGATTTAATTATATAATGATTATATTATAAGTAACAAAATAAAATTTCTTTGGGTATATAGTCAAAGCGAATGGTTTTTAGGGGCGGCCGTCGAGCGATGAAGCCCTATGAGTTTATGTTTTTATAAATGAGTAGGGAGAAGAGCGACGACACCAACCCCTAAAAGTCATTCGCGAAGAGTATTGTTGACTGCTTGCTTATCAATGTATGGCCATGAAATGAATGAATTGGTGTTAGATCAAATTGATCGTCGAATATTGAATTTACTGCAACAAGATAGCAGTATCAGTAATGTGGTCCTGGCGGATCAGGTGGGGCTGTCTCCACCAGCTTGTTTGCGTCGAGTGAATCGATTGCGAGAGACTGGCGTGATTTATGCTGAGGTTGCGTTGTTAGACCCAAAAAAGGTTGGTTATCAGTTGAACATCATTGTGGAAGTTGAGTTAGAACGAGACCGGCCTGACTTGTACAATCAATTCAGGCGCAAAGTGTTGGATGCTAGTGAAGTTACCCAATGCTATCAAGTGACGGGCGAAGTGGATTTTATCTTGATTGTGGTTGTACCTGATATGCAAGCCTATGAAGCTTTTATCCAGCGAGTGTTGTATACAGAAGCCAATATGCGAAAATTTCGTTCACTGATTTCATTACATCGGGATAAGTTTGAAACGGCAGTTGTTGTTTAAAATAATGGATATCACATTTTTTAATGTTTAACGAAATACAAAATTTTTATGTATACCCAATGCGTAGGATTTTTAGGTGAGGAACGATGATAACAAAACCTAAAAATGATTCGCGACGGGTATATTGTTCATGATCATTAGTGAGACTAAGCAATGGAAGCTTTGAAGAGGTTACAGCCAATGCATGTAGCTACTCTGTGATAAATGTGACAAACAGTATGACTAATATCGTTTGGCAATATTGAAAAGTGCTATTATTTTTCACGTTTAAACTGATTTACCATAGAAAACACCCAGGGCCGTGAGGCAGTCAATAATCCTATACTGGTTTTTTCTTCTTCGGGTAAATGCAGATCAACTTCCACCAGATCATTGAATTCTTTTGTCAGCTTTTCCAGTTTACGAAACAGTAGGTTACGCGAGGCTGTCGATAGTTCTCCAAAATGAAACTGGAAGTGCTCTTCTGTCGTTGTAAAAGACGCTTTAAGAAACTCTTCTTTAACTTGTACTTCATGTTGTTTGCGAATGGGGCCATTGGGGAGCCAGTCTATTTGTCGGTGAGTGAGCCGGCGAACTCGATTATTGGGTAACAATTCAATAAGCTTTAATTTATCAAGTGTCGTAAGTAATTTGATATTTTCAATCGGAGCAATATTATAGTGTTTTTCAATCTTTTTGGGTGGCCAGTCATTAATTAATAAATAAAAATAAACCAACAGTAAAGAGTTTTCAGCCAAGGCTTGTTCCTGCTCATAGGTTAATTGGGTTGAGCGTTCTGACTCGGCCATGGGGGTTTGTTTGGCCAGATCAAAAAAGGAAATATCCAGCCACTGACAAATAGCCTCTAAACGTTTTAATGAGAAACTTTGCTCTGAGAACAATCGTTTAACACTCGCTTCGCTAATATCTAATGCTTGTGCCACATCACTGTAGTGAAAACCACGGGCTTTGAGTTGTCGTTTGAGGGCCGTAATCAGTGCTTCGGTTTGCTGCATAATCGGTAGTCTCAGTATCTGTGTTGCATGGTATTGAAAAACAATACTCTATTGATAAGTATCGAATATCTTGGTGGAGATTGCTAGTGTAAAGTTGTGTTTAATTACTGAGCAGTTGAAAAATGAAGAAGTTGACGCCTAAGCTAAATTTTTTAGCGAATAAACAGAATCCGCTTAAATGGATCAATGATGTGCATTCTAAACTCAATCAAACCTGTGTCGCTCACGTTATTCAAGTAAAAACCATACACGATGTTGTTGAAGCTGTTCAGCAAGCCAAACAACAGAAACAACCCATTTGTATTGCTGGGGGGCGTCATGCGATGGGGGGGCAGCAATTTAAAACCGGTGGTTTGTTACTGGATATGAATCAATTTAATAAAGTGGTTAATTTTGATTTTGCAGCAGGTGCTATTACGGTAGAAGCTGGCATACAGTGGCCTGAGTTAATGAGGCAATACCATGTGCTACAGCATAAAACGGGCGTTGTATGGGGGATTAACCAAAAGCAAACGGGAGCGGACCGGCTAAGTATGGGTGGTGCTATAGCTGCCAATATTCACGGGCGGGGTCTGCAAATGAAACCCTTCATTCAAGATATTGTATCTTTTAAATTAGTCAATGCAGAAGGTGATATCGTTGTTTGTAGTCGTGAAGCAAACAATGAGCTGTTTAATTTGGTTGTAGGCGGCTATGGTTTATTCGGGGTTGTGGTAGAAGTCACCATCCAATTGGCAAAAAGGCAAAAGGTACAAAGAATTGTAGAAACAACGACAATTGATCAGCTGATTCCCCAGCTACATGAAAAAATTAAGCAGGGCTATCTTTATGGTGACTTTCAGTTCTCAATAGATCCAGAATCGAATGGTTTTTTGCAAGAAGGTATATTTTCTTGCTATAAACCAGTACCTATAGATACCCCTATACCTAAACATCAAGCCAGGCTGAGTAAAGTTCAGTGGCAGCAATTATTACAACTGGCCCATACGAATAAAAGCAAAGCTTTTGAGCAGTTTCGAGACTTTTATTTAAAGTCATCAGGGCAGCTGTATTGGTCAGATACTCACCAGCTAAGTATTTATTTGGATGACTACCATGAAAAACTTGACCAGCAGTTGAACGCTAAGTGTCGTGGCTCAGAGATGATAACTGAACTCTATGTACCTCAAGCAAAGCTAGCTGATTTTATGGCGGATGCTAGGCAATTTTTACGCAAGGTTGAGGCAGATATTATTTATGGAACTGTCAGGCTTATTCAGCAAGATAATGAATCATTCTTAAATTGGGCTAAAGAAGATTTTGCCTGTATCATTTTTAATGTGCATACCGATCATACAACACTCGGTAAAGCCAAAAGCAGAACCGTATTATGTGGACTAATTGATATTGCTATAAAACATCAAGGCAGTTATTTTCCTACTTATCATCGCTTTGCTAGCCGAGCGCAGGTGCTGGCCTGTTTTCCTCAGTTTCCCAATTTTTTACGGGAAAAACTCAAGTATGACCCAGATGAGCGTTTTCAAAGCAATTGGTATCAGCATTATCGACGATTATTTATACCTAGAAATAAACTGTTATTAGCGGCGTCTGTTAAAAAATATGAAAACAATGAAAAGCAAGGTCTGTGTTGTTAAAAGGTAGGTAAGTTGTGTGTTAATTAATCAAGTAACAGTATAACAATAAGGTAAGCAGAATATAAGCTATAAAAACTATGTATGGTTAAGAATAACCTGCATATTAAGTAGATTATTCTTATTTCTTATACAAGTAAGCTTCGAAGTTTTTTACTCAGATCTAAGTTGTTTAGAGATGGCTAACGAATCCTCAAATTTCAGGTTTAATATCTGATCTGCTTCGGGGGAGGCAGCGCCATAGCCATTACTGAACTGTGTAGCAAAGTGTATCTGTAGGGCCCACCATGAAACGCGGTTTTCTTCAAAGTCAATAGCATAATATTGAAGGTAGTTGATAGCTTCCTCTACTGTATTAACCTCGCTAAAAGGTTTACGCTGATACTCCTCTTCTTCTTGAGGGTTAATAGTTAATGCGGCTGCCTCTACAGTATGCCATGTGTAGATATCGACTCCACCGGCATGTTGTTGAATATTTCCTGGTACTTTAACTTCTGTTGAGCCAGAGAAGTGAGTATCTATTGCTGTAAGTTGGGCATTAGGTTGAGAAGCGAACCCTTTACTTAATACAAAGCTGACATATTTTTTTAACTCAATCAAAGTACCTTTAAAGGCTTTAACATTAGCATAATCTTTTGGAGTCACGATGTCTTTGATTAAATCTTTTGAAATCCATACATCCCCCAAAAGGTCAGAAACTTCTTGGGTTATTTTGATCTCAGCAAAATGAGTTTTATTGGCTAAAAAACCTCGTCTAGGGGCTGTTTCATCTATAGTCAAAAGAAAGAAGTTGAACTGCGTGTTACCCATAAGCGCAACATCTTTCGCATTTGTATTAGTGTTTCCTCTTTCTATAAAATCATCTCGAGAAAAAATCTCACCTTGGGCTTTATTTCTAAGCTTTAGCTCAAAGCTTGTTGCTAACTCAGAAAAGGGCTCCTGACCCTCTGGTACTGTAGTGTAATGACGAAGAGAAATGGTATTTATAGCTTCATTATATTTATTTCTTGCTAATCCTTTTAATTTTGCTATTTTTTCGTCTAATTTGAGGCTCTCTGATGTTTCAAAATTAAGTTGGTTAACGTTGTTTCTATCTGTTGTGACTTTGTTTAGCATTTCATAAGGACGTTCTCTATCGTACTTGTCAAAACCTTCTTTAAATTCATTGTATAAATCTGCTGCTTTTTCAGGATATAAACCATCACGGCTACCACCAGCACCAACAGGGTATTCGGGTTCAATACTAGTAATACTGCCTGTTTCAGGGTCAATTCTGACTTCATAGGTAACACCACCTTCTTCCCCTGCATAAGTACTTTTAGCATCATATATTATATATGTGATTTCTCCACTATCTACATATGTATTTTCATTGGCGGCGAAGCTGTTACCATCTTGTACGATGATATGGGTTGGATCATAATCGTCGCCATTATATTGGTAAATACCATCAGGTAGCTCACCAATTGAACGAATTTCATCTTCTGCAAGTTCTTGTTCTAGTAGCGGGTTATTTTCAATTAAATCAAAATTAGGCTCAAACTTTACTGACTCAGGAATTTTGGTGAGTGGGGTAAATTCGGTGTTAGGAGAATTTGCTACTGTAACAATTGTTTCAGCAACCTCATCTGCTAAACCAGCTAATGCTCTGTCTTGAACCCTAGTAGGCTTTTGATTTGTTGTAGAAGAAATGGTTTGTTCAGGCAAAAGAGGTTCTTGGTCTTCTCTAGGTGGTCTAATTGAACGTGGTTTTGTACCTGGACTAGGTTGAAGTACTGTGCCAACAGGTTTTGGATTTCGAACAGTGGTTAGGATGTTGTTACCAATCTTGCTTGGTTTAAGTGAACTGATAGACGGTATCGATGGTTTTTTTACTGGGCTCCTTAGAAACAGTGCTTGAAAAATCATACCCAGCCAGTCAACTCTGTCTCCTGGAATCGAAAATAGCGCATCGGTATCACTAGGGCCACCTAAATTGATTAAATACCTTGGTCGACTTTCTTGTTGAATAGGGTAAATTTGATCTGATGGAAGAGGATCTATTGAAAGGCCTACATTAGCAAATGTATGATTATGGGCTTCCAGGTAAAGCTTAGTGTTGTCTTTTACAAGTTGCTCGATATTGCTGTTGGCTTGTTGTTGCAAAGAAATAGCATGGTAAGCTTCGTGAGTAAGTACTTGTAATAATGAACGAGAATCTGTTTTAAATAATCTTTTGTTAATAGTTACTGTATTATTAGTGCGATCATATACCGCTTTTGTTAGTTGATTGGGATTGTCTACAATCTGTCCAACAGTGAATTTTATATTTTTAATTCTATTGATGACTTCATTCGCTTTTTCTGAAGAATTAGTAACTTCACTCTCATCGAAGTTGCTAATTACATAATCTGTTGCTTGGCTAATGTAGTTGTTAATAGACTCTATTGAGCGAGTGGCTTGATTAACAAAATTACCATTTACGGTAATTGTATTGGTTTGAGCATCATAAATGGCAAGGGCACTTTCGTAGGAAGGTAAACTAATTGTACCTACATGAAACTTTACATTGAAGAGTTGGGTGAAAAGTTGTGGCTTGTTTGGGGTGTTTTTTTCTTTGATAAAAGCTTGATTTAATGTTTGTGCGACAATTTTTGCTTCATTGTAAAACCCTTTGTCACTAGATATTGTAATACCATTATTTCTAAGATCAATACTTAATAGTGCGGCTTGATGGTAACTGAGTAATACCTCATTAATAGTTGACAGTGGCGAGGTTCCGCTATTATATGCTGGGCTATTATTTTCTTTAGCATATATTAAAGCGGCCTGTATAACTAATGGGTTATTCGCGTTGATATTTACTCCTTCAAAGCTGTGCCCGTATCCGATAGCAAATAGCTCATGTGCTGATAGCTGTGTGGGATCAATTTGTTTAGATATTATATAGTTAGAGAATGCTTTTACTGTAGCATCTATCACAGGGGATTTTGGAAATATAATACTATCTTGGCACCTAAATGCGGAAGTAATCGCGTGATTATTCAAAATTGTTTGTATTGCATTATTTGGGTCAACTTCTTGTGAAGGTTGTATTTTAATGCGATTGAGCCACTGCTTCCAGTATGATAAAGCTAAATATTCAAATGTTTGAATGTCTGAAATTTTTTGTATTTTTGAGTTTGGAATCGTTTTACCTGACAGTATAATTTTTCTATTGATTACTCCGTCTATCGAGTTATTTTTTAGATGGTTTTGTATTCTTTCTAAGTTTATTAAAGATGGTTGAATGAATCGTCCGTCACTCAATAACGTACCTAAGATTGGATTGACAGCTAAAGGGTAAGACGAGGTTACTCCACTAAATGATGTACCACTTTTACCTGTTACAAGAAATTCTTCTAATAGAGCTTTGTTGTCAGTACTTAAGCTTACTGAGAGACTGGTTTCTTTGCCATAATATGTGTCTTGATTTGAGCAGCTAGTGTTAGCGTAGGCTAGTGTTGTATTTGCAGAGATCGCAAGTATAAGGGGAATGATTTTAAATCTATTCATGGTTTAAGTTCAGTATACTCAATTCAGTTTAAGTTAAATAAAATAATTATGGTTTTTGTTAAAGGTTAAAAACCATAATTCATATGCTTGTTTTAATAAAGTCTTCTTATTTAGTTTTTTTGATTTGGCTGTTTTTAATAGTTGTTTGCATAAATTTATTAAGGGCAAACCACTAATGTTATTGCGGTTGTTGCTTGTTTGTATAAGGACTGTATATTTCTGGTTTAATAAAATTCAGTTTATGTATATACCAAAGTGAATGGTTTTTAGGGGTGGCCGTCGAGTGATGAAGCACCATGAGTTTATGTTTTTATAAATGATTGGGAAGCACTACGACTCAATCCACGCTGATGACCTACTTATGAGAGCATAGATTCTATAAGGAGCTGCCTGACGGGCTCTTGCCCTTTATTAATTTAGAACTAATTAAATAGAATAAAGCATTAATTAATAACTTTTTATAGGTATATTTTTTTAAGTAATAAATTATTAACCGGGTTGGAAGTGATTGTTGAGTAAGTGAAAGACGGTTTTTATTTGATTGACTAGTTAATTAAACTCTCTGTTTTTAGAATTTCAGGCGGACTTTGGTTTCTGTGCTTTAATGGAATTAATGTAAATCTGCAATGGTAAATGGTTATGCAGCTGAGAATTAGCAACTTAAAATATTATTTATTAATGTGCTGGCTTATCTTTCCATCTGCCTTTGCTGGATTGAAAGTGGTATACCCCAATATTGATGGCATTGGTGCTGAGTCGATAGGATACAGTGTACTCAAACTGGCGCTTGAAAAGTCTGGTCAAGCGCATGAACTCAGTGTATATGGTCCAACGGTCAATCAACAGCGAGCAAGAGATTTAGTTGAACAAGGGCAGTTATCTTTATTCGATACTGGCTTTCAAGAAGGGCTTGATCAACGGTTTGATCCTATATATCTACCCATTGACCGAGGTATTCTTGGTTGGCGTCTTTTTATTATTCACAAGGATAATCAAGAAAAATTTGCCAATATTAAGTCGCTTAAAGATTTGCAACAATATATTGCTGGTCAGGGTAAAGGTTGGGGCGATATTGTTGTTATTGAAAATGCAGGGATCAAGGTTAAAACGGCTGGTAAAATACCTAGCTTGATAAAAATGGTAGGTGGAAAGCGTTTTGATTTTTTTCCTTTAGGGGCTAATGAAGTGTATAGTTTCTTAGATAAATTCGGAGGAAATGATCCTAATTTGGTTATAGATACCAATGTGGTGTTGGTTTACCCTTATGGACGTTTTTTCTATGTAAAGAAAGATGATAAATCACTTGCTGAAGCTATTCGTTCTGGAATGGAAAAAGCATTAGCTGATGGTAGTTTACAAAAAATGCTTGAAAGCCATAAGTATTTTAAAGATGCATTTTCAACTGCCAAGTTAAAAGAAAGGGTGCGAATTGATATTGATACACCTAATTTGAGTGATGGTTTTAAAAGTATTGATGAAAAATGGTGGTTTAATCCTTAACGCTGACTAATTGATTAGAAGTACCCTACATATACCCAGTGCGTAGGATTTTTAGGTGAGGAATGAAGATAACAAAACCTAAAAATGATTAGCGAAGGGTATACATTATTGATGAGTTATTGGAGAAAGATATTGCCACATCACTTATTAGTGAAGTGGCAATTGCGATAGTTTTTCTAAAAAACATCAAACGTAGACTACTTATTCAGTACTTTGCTAATGGCTGCTTCAGCACATGCCGTATCTAAATCCCCGCCGGGTGCACCGCTAACCCCAATCCCGGCTATAACCTCACCTTTATATTTAATAGGCAAGCCACCGGGTAAAATTAAAATATTATCGTGAAGGGCATGTAAGCCTTGTAGCTCGGGATTTTTCTGAATTAGTTTAAAGAAAAATTCAGTGCTTTCTTCCATGGAAGCCGCACTAAAGGCTTTACGCTTTGCACCTTCAGCCGCATGAGGGCCAGATTTGTTATGTCGACCAAAGGCTTTTAAATTGCCACTATGGTCAACGATTGCCACGCTAACGTGATAATTGTCTTTTGCACAAGCCGCTAAGCCTTCTTTAACTAATTCCAAGGCGGTGTTGACACTCAGTGCATGGCTGGCCACTGTTTCTGCTGTAGCAGTAATACTCGCGGTAGAGAGTAGTGCTGCCGTTAAAAATTTTTTCATAGGAACTTCCAATAGCTATTAATAAGAAAGATTGTTAATAAGAGGGTTTAAAAATATGTTTCGATTTTAATGGTAAATTATTTTTTATGGGTTGGTAATTTGTAAAAATTTATTGGTTTGATAAAAATTAATTATTTTGAATTATTGGAATAAATAGTACGACATTAATGGTGAATTTGATAAATAAAAAAAAGCAAGCTTTTATTTAAAAGCCTGCAGAGGAGAGAAAATAAAACTATTCGAGAAGGGTATATTTTAAAAATCTAATGCTAAAGCGCTGTCACTACCCTCAACTAATAATGCATGAATAATCGGTTGTACTTTTTTATGAGCCGGGTGGGGGAGGTAGTTATCTCGTGCGTCAGCATTTTCAAATTGCATAACAAACGCATGGGTATAACCATGACTGATACCTTCGGGGCTATTATTGTTACCCCCTTTACACGACAGTAAACCTGGAATAACCCCTACTAACGCGTTGAGTTGATCGAACATCTCATCTATTTGGGATTGGTTAACGTCAGCTTTGCATTTTAGTAGGACTAAATGGTGAATCATGTTTCCCCTCCAGTTCAGAGGGTGTCGCAAAACTACTGCGCTTGCAAATACAGCGTTAAAAATCAGCTCAAAGTACTCATTTATTAAGTATAAACTCCGCCTTTTCGCCGATTTTTGCCTTGTCTTTGCTTCGCTCATAACCTTTTGCGACACCCTCTTCATCAACTGATTTTCGTGATGATGAAATTTGATGCTAAATACGGACTTTAAATACAGTCTTAGTGGGTAAGCAGTATAAATTGGAACGATCTAATTGCAAGTGGTTTTTGCCCTTTGGTCAATACAAGTGTGATCCTGGCTGCATTTTTTTATTCGGGCTGCGGTTTTATCTCTAAACTAAAGTCCTGTAAATACAGAGATTTAGGCCCATCATGGTAAAGTCATGGACAGGTTCTTGAGTAAAAGTACTTGACGTTGAAATTTCTTGAGATAGATAATTGGATCGTTCCAATTAATAGCTAACAATTATCAGTTAACATGATTCGCCCATCGTTAATCAGAGTCCAGTGGTAAATGAGGATGTCGCAAAAGTAGGCAGAAAGTCAGTTTAGTGTCTGATATGGAATAACAAGGTAATGAGAGTGTTTAAATCGGGACGATACAAACAAGTTTTACTCGACGCTTGATAGAAAAAACTTGGTAGAAAACAGCTACAACCAGTAGACATGATTAAAAAGAGGATTTCCCCATGAGTGTTAAGGCAAGCACTGACAATTCATCAATGAATAAAACAGTCGGCTGGGGATTTATTGGCACCAGTAATATTGCCAAGCAATGGATGGCGGCTGCGGTTAGGCATCAGCCAGGCCATGAGGTGATGGCAGTTATGAGTAATAGCCTTAGTCGAGCAGAAATGTATGCTCAGGATTTGAAAATTGCTAATGCTTACGATTCATTCGCTGCCTTGCTGGCTGACCCTGCGGTGGATGTGGTGTATATCTCCAACACCAATGAGCAGCATAAGCCAGCGGTGTTGGCAGCAGCCAAGGCTGGCAAGCATGTATTTTGTGAAAAGCCCTTAGCTCTCAATCTAGCCGATGCGGCAGAGATGGTATCGGCCTGTAAGCAGGCTGGTGTGGTCATGGCAACCAACCACCATTTGCGTAATGCTGCCACCCACCAAGCGATTCGCGCTGAGATTGCAGCGGGTACCGTTGGCCAAGTGATCGGCGTGCGGATATTTCATGCCATACACCTTCCTCAGCCGTTACAAACCTGGCGGGTGAATGATCCAAAAGCCGGTGGTGGGGTGGTGCTGGATGTCGCTGTACATGATGCGGATGTGATTCGCTATTTATTAGCGGAAGACCCGGTGGATGTGATGGCCTATGCCCAAACAGGGGGAATGGCATCAGCCGTTGAAGATGGCGCCATGACCATGTTGCAGATGCCCAGTGGTGCCCTGGTTCAAACTCATGAGTCTTTTATGGTGCCTTATGCCGGCACGGGTTTAGAGGTGCATGGTACGAAAGGCAGCATAGTAGCCCGTGATATTTTGACTCAACGATCGGCTGGCACCGTGGAAGTGATTACTGAAACGGGGCGGCGCCAGCTCGATATTCAACATCATAATTTATACCACTATTCCTTGGCTCAATTTGCACAGGCGATCGCTGGTAATGGTCAACCTGCAGTGACTGGTGAAGATGGCCTTAAGTCGTTAGCCATAGCCTTAGCCATGCTGAAGTCCGCAGAGCAGGGACAGCGAGTCAGAATTGACTACCCAACGGTATATGCCCAATAACGATAAAAAGATAAGCAGTAGGTAAAGGTAATATGTCCAAACAGATTTCATTTGAGCAAGCTGCCCAACTGATTAACGATAGGGATGTGGTAACTGTTTCATCCTCCAGTGGTTTAGGTTGCCCTGATCGTATGTTGCAAGCCATTGGTGAACGATTTGATCGTGAAGGGCATCCAACCCAGTTAACCACACTGCATCCTATTGCTGCGGGTGATATGTATGGTATTAAGGGGGTAGATTACTTAGCCAAGCCAGGTTTATTGGACAAAGTCATTGCCGGTTCTTACCCCAGCGGCCCCTCTAGCTTGCCCATGCCAGCCATATGGAAGGAAATTACTGAAAACCGTATTACCGGATACAATATTCCCAGTGGTATTTTGTTTGATATGCACCGAGAGGCTGCGGCTAAACGACCTGGGGTAATGACTCGGGTGGGTATTGATACCTTCGTTGACCCTGATCGGCAGGGGGGAGCAATGAATGATAAGGCAGCCGCTAACCCTATTGTGCGTAAACTGCAGTTTGAAGGGGAGGAGTATTTATTTTTCCCCAGCATTACGCCGAATGTAGCCATTATTCGAGCCACCTCCGCTGACCAAAAAGGCAATCTGTCGTTTGAGCAAGAAGGGGCTTACCTGGGTGGTTTAGAGCAAGCATTAGCGGTGCGAAACAATGGGGGCGTTGTTATTGCTCAGGTCAAGCGGGTGGTGAGTAATAACAGCCTGTCCACTTACCAAGTGCATATTCCAGGCAATCTGGTGGATGCCATAGTGGTAGATCCAGAGCAGCTGCAAACCACCCAAACCCTTTATGACCCTGCTATTTCTGGTGTTATTCGTCGCCCTGATGAAAGTTTTACCCATACCGAATTTTCCCCTGAAAAAGTGATTGCCCGGCGGGTAGCGCAGGAGCTGAAGGCAGGGCAGGCGGTAAACCTGGGTTTCGGCATTTCAGCCAATGTACCGCGCATATTACTGGAAGAAGGGCTGCATGGTGAGGTTACTTGGGTCGTCGAGCAAGGTGCAGTGGGTGGAATACCGCTGTTGGGGTTTGCGTTTGGCTGTGCGGCCAATGCTGACAGTATTATCCCCAGCCCTCAACAATTTACCTATTTCCAGGGGGGGGGCTTTGATCAAAGCTTTCTGTCGTTTATGGAGGTAGATCAGCAAGGCAATGTCAACGTTTCAAAGCTAGGGATCAAGCCTTATTTAACCGCAGGTTGTGGTGGTTTTGTCGATATTACGGCTCATGCCAAAAAGATTGTATTCAGCGGTTTTTTTACCGCGGGAGCGAAGTATGCGTTAGGTGATGGGAAAATTCAGGTTGCTCTGGAAGGCCGCTTCCAGAAGTTTGTTAAAGCCGTTGAGCATGTAACCTTCTCAGGAAAAATGGCGATTCAGCGCGACCAACAAGTTCTGTATGTAACGGAGCGCTGTGTCATGCAGCTGACCCCTGAAGGGATTGAAGTGATTGAGTTGGCCCCTGGAATTGATCTAGAGCGGGATGTGTTATCCAAGGCAGGCTTTCCGCTCAAGGTGGCAGACAACCTAACACTGATGGATGCTGCTTTATTCGAGCCAGCCCCTTTTGGCCTTCAGTTAGGGTAATGGGTATGAAAAGGACAATCGGCATGAATGGCCAAGTGCGATTGGTTAAACAAGCATTTTTAGCTGAAATCATAATCGATCGCCCTGACAAGCTGAATGCGCTCAGTGTTGAAATGCTGGAGGCATTACAGCAGTGCATTCAAGCCATTGAGGCGGATAAAAACTGTCGGGTGGTTATTCTCCATACAACAGGACATCGTGCGTTTTGTGTGGGAGCAGACATCAATGCCTGGGCGGAATATTCACCGCTGGATATGTGGCGAACCTGGGTAAAACGGGGGCATCGTATCTTTGATGGTTTAGCACAATTACCCCAGCCAGTGATTGCTGTCATTCAAGGCCCAGCGTTAGGGGGAGGTTTGGAGTTAGCCCTCGCTGCCGATATCCGGATTGCTGAAACAACCGCCCGTTTTGGACTGCCTGAAGCCAGTATTGCGACTTGCCCAGGTTGGTCGGGTTCGCAGCGTTTAAATCGATTGATCAATCCAAGCCTGATGAAAGAAATGCTTTTTACCGGGCGCCAGCTAAGTAGCGAGCGAGCCTATCAACTTGGGCTGATCAATGAAGTGGCTGCCAATGGAGCAGGTTTAGCCAGCGCGAGACAAATGGCCGCTGAGATTATCCAGCGAGCCCCCATTTCAGTTCAGCTGGCTAAACAGTTAGTCGATGCTGGGCTGGGTGATAACACAGCGATGATCTTAGAAGCCATGGCAGGAAGCTTGGCGGCTCATACCCAAGATGCTCAAGAAGGCATTGCTGCATTTAGAAGCAAGCGACAACCGGAATTCAAAGGGGAGTAGTCCTAATGACTGATCAGCAATCATTCAACCAATCATCTAATGAGAGATTAAGTCAGCTGTCAGCAGTCAACTGGGTTGAGGGAAACCGAGTGGTGGACATCCCCACTGAGCCATTTAAAGGTCAATTATTGATTAATGGTAAATGGCAAGCCTCATCTGATGGCAGTCAGTTGAGTAGGGTAAGCCCTGCTTATGATTTAGTGGTTGCTGAGTATGCCAAAGCCTCAGTGGTGGATGCGGAAGCCGCTATTCAAGCGGCTCGACACGCCTTTGACCAAGGTTCATGGTCAACTATTTCTGGGGCTGAGCGGGCTAAATTACTGAATCAAGTCGCTGACCAGATGATGGCTCGGCAACAAGAGTTGGCTGTCTTAGAGGTGTTGGAATCAGGCAAACCCATTCGTCAGGCAAGAGATGAAGTGGCATGGGCTGCCGAACTTTGGCGTTATGCAGCGGTTTCAGCGAGAAGTCTGCATGGTGACAGTCACAATCAACTGGGCCAGGACATGCTAGCCATGGTGCTTCGTGAACCGATCGGGGTAGTGAGCATCATTACTCCCTGGAATTTTCCCCTGTTAATTGTCAGTCAGAAGTTACCATTTGCGTTGGCGGCGGGTTGTACTTGTGTGGTTAAACCCAGTGAGCTGACCTCGGCAACGACGTTAGTGTTAGGTGAGATTCTGCAAGCAGTCGGTCTGCCCGCAGGGGTAGTGAATATGGTTGTAGGAGAGGGCCCTGAAATAGGCCCAACTTTAACCACCCACCCAATGGTAGATATGGTCTCATTTACCGGTTCAACAGGAGTGGGCAAAGCAATTAGTGCGGCAGCAGCAGGCACACTGAAAAAGGTGTCGCTGGAGCTGGGGGGGAAAAACCCACAGATAATCTTCCCCGACTGTGACTGGGAAGCAGCGGTGGATGCTGTGGTATTTGGGATTTACTTCAATGCGGGGGAGTGTTGTAACAGTGGCTCTCGTATTTTGGTCCATGAATCTATAGCTGATGCATTTACCAAAGCAGTTATTGCTAAAAGCCGGCAGGTACCAGTGGGCGATCCTTTATGTGAAGCAACTAAGGTAGGGGCGATTATTTCAGCTGACCATTTACAAAAAGTCACTGATTATGTTCAAGGCGCTGAACAAGCGGGTGCCACAGTTAGCTTAGGTGGGCAAACCCAAGGCACGGGTGGTTTCTATATGGCACCCACTGTATTGACGGATGTAACCCCGGAGATGGCCGTAGCCAATGAAGAAATCTTTGGCCCGGTATTATCTGTACTGACCTTTAGTGATCTGGAAGAGGCTATTGAGACTGCCAATAACTGCTTATTTGGTTTATCCGCTGGGGTATGGAGCGCCAATATTGATAATTGTCTGGCTATTGGTCGTCGAGTGAAAGCAGGTACGGTTTGGCTGAATACCTGGATGAGTGGTTATCCAGAACTGCCGTTTGGTGGTTATAAGGAGAGTGGGCAAGGACGGGAGTTAGGTAAATATGGGATAGAGGAGTTTACCGAGTTGAAAACGATTCAAATGCATATGGGGCCAAGAACCAGTTGGTGGTTACCGAGGTAGTGGGTGATTTGGCTTTTAAAAAATGAAGTTAAAGAACTCTGAACAGAAATTTGGAAGGCTGGATAAGCAGTATAGAGCCTTATGAGGCATGGATGCCGATTAGAGCATCCCAGGGATGGACTCGCTGCGTGCTCTGTACTGCTTATGCAGCCTTAAAGTTAGGATATGTAATTAGAGCTTAGGTGTTTGATATGGAATAACAGGACATTCGCCTGCCGCTCTTGAAGGGCCCTCCTTGGCCCATCAAGAGCTAAAAAGGCATCCATGCCTTAGCGACAGAATCTCCTGTCACCCCATATCCATAAGCTTTTGGTCCTGTTTAAGTACATCTAGTCCTTTGAATGAAGTGTATATAGCAGTACCAAATCAGTAGGAGTGTATTAGGAGTGGAGTGAGTGATGAAAATAATGACTAAAAAAACAATCAGTGGATTAGCGTTATCAGTAGCTTTAATCAGTGGTGCTCAGGCGGCCGATGTGGAAGTGATGCACTGGTGGACTTCAGGAGGTGAAGCGAAGGCGCTGGGTGAGCTAAAACAGTCTTTGGCTAAACAAGGCGTTGGCTGGAAAGATACACCAGTCGCTGGCGGTGGTGGTAGTAATGCCATGACCGTATTACGGGCTCGGGTATTATCAGGGCAGTCGCCGACTGCGGTGCAAATGCTTGGGTTTGATATCCAAGACTGGGGTGATCAAGGTGTGGTGGCTAATTTAAATCAAGTAGCCAAACAAGAAGGCTGGGATAAAGTGGTTCCCAGTGCATTACAGCAGTTTTCGAAATATCAGGGGAAATGGATTTCAGTGCCAGTAAATGTTCATTCGACTAACTGGGTGTGGGGGAATAAGGCGGTACTGGACAAAATTGGCGTTGGTGTGCCTAAAAATTGGAACGATCTAATTTTGGCGATGAAAAAGGCTAAAAAAGCTGGCTATGTGGCGTTAGCTCATGGTGGTCAAGCATGGCAGGATGCCACAGTATTTGATGGTGTGGTATTGGCGACAGGTGGAGTCGATTTTTATCGAAAAGCATTAATTGAGCTTGATCCTACAGCACTCAGCTCAGACACCATGAAACGGGTTTTCGATCGTATGGCCCAGTTACGGGGTTTTGTGGATAAAAATTACCCTGGCCGAGATTGGAATTTAGCATCAGCCATGGTGATTAAGGGTAAAGCGGCTTTTCAAATGATGGGGGATTGGGCCAAAGGCGAGTTTCTGAGTGCAGGCAAGCAACCGGGTAAAGATTTTGTTTGTTTTAGAACGCCCGGTAGTCAAGGTGCAATCACCTTTAATGCTGATCAATTTACCATGTTCAAAGTGGATAAAGCCCACCAGCAGGCTCAACAACAAATGGCAAAAGCAGTGCTTTCACTAGAGTTTCAAATTATTTTTAATAAAGTCAAAGGTTCTGTACCTGCTAGAACGGATATTTCGGGTGAGCGTTTTGACGATTGTGGAAAAAAAGCCATTGCTGATTTAAAAGAAGCCGTTAATAAAAACAGTTTAGTAGGAAGCTTAGCCCATGGACATGCAGCACCAGCAGCAATAAAAAGTGCTTTTTATGATGTGATTACTGCCCATTTTAATGGAGAGTTTTCTTCGGAAGAAGCAGTTAAGGCACTGGTTTCATCCGTTAAAAATGCCTCTTAATACCCATCACGAATGATTTTTAGGGTTTGTTACCGTCACTGAACACCATGGAAGGTGTGAATGCAGTTTATGCAGGCGCATTAAACTGTCTTCATCCCAGTCACCTATTTCAATAGGCTCATGGGACTTCATCGCTCAGTGGTCTCCCCTAAAAAACCTACGCTTTGGGTATAATAAAAATAAATTTATTTTCAGCCCCCTTTCGTGAAGCTGTTAGAAAAAATGCATTATTAGGAGTGGGATTTTTAATAATATGAAAAATTCAAGCAACCCCAAACCTGCTGATAAAGCCATTGCCTGGCTACAAACACAGCTGCCAAAATTGGTATTAGCACCGTCTTTTAGCATCATACTGCTCTTTGTGTATGGCTTTATCATTTGGACGGTTTATTTATCTTTCAGCGCTTCCCGCATGTTACCCAATTATGAGTGGGTTGGGACTGAGCAATGGGAACGGCTTTGGAATACCCTGACCTGGCAAACAGCTCTGGATAATTTATTGATTTTTGGAGTTTTATATATTGTTTTATGCTTGGCGATTGGGTTGTTGCTGGCCATTTTATTAGATCAAAAAATCCGTTTAGAAGGTGGGTTACGTACACTGTATTTATACCCGATGGCGCTTAGTTTTATTGTCACTGGTACGGCTTGGAAATGGTTTTTAAACCCGGGGTTGGGGTTAGAACGCACTATGCAAGAGTGGGGTTTTGAAAGCTTCGAATTTAACTGGTTAATTGATCCTGATATGGCTATTTATACGGTCGTCATCGCAGGGGTATGGCAAGCATCGGGATTTGTTATGGCCATGTTTTTAGCAGGGCTGAGGGGAATTGATAATGAAATTTTGCATGCCGCGCAGATTGATGGAGCGCCTACTTGGAAAATATACACACGCATTATTATCCCACAGTTAGGGCCGGTTTTTATGAGTGCACTGATTGTGTTGGTGCATTTAGCCATTAAAAGTTTTGATTTGGTAATAGCGTTAACAGGAGGTGGGCCTGGTAATGCTACTGCTTTACCTGCGACTTTTATGTATTCCTATTCGTTTACCCGCAACCAAATTGGCGTAGGGGCCAGTAGTGCAGTATTCATGTTGATTACGGTCGCAGCGATTATCGTGCCTTATTTATATTCAGAATTAAAAGGGAGCAAAAAATGAGCAATAACTCCCAGCAACATGGTTTAAAAACAGCCCGCTTGTGGCGTGCATTAATTTACAGTGTGCTGATTATCATGGCAGTTATTTATTTAGCACCATTGTTTGTCATGGTAGTCACGTCGTTTAAATCGTTGGATGAAGTACGTACTGGCAATATGATGGCGTTGCCTTTGGAGATTACCTTTGAACCTTGGTTGAAAGCCTGGCAGTCTGCCTGTTTAGGTTTAGACTGTGGTGGTATCAACGGTTATTTCTGGAATAGCCTCAAAATGGTGGTGCCTGCTGTACTCATCTCAACTTTTTTAGGTGCATTAAATGGTTATGTTTTAACTAAATGGCGTTTCAAAGGGCACCAGATTATTTTTGGCTTGATGTTATTTGCCTGTTTTATTCCTTTTCAAATTGTGTTGTTGCCGATGTCTCAGGTATTGGGTTGGTTAGGTTTGGCGAATAGTACTTCAGGTTTAGTGCTTGTGCATGTCATATACGGCCTGGGCTTTACAACGTTATTTTTTCGCAATTTCTATGAGGCATTCCCCAACGAATTAATTCGTGCTGCGGTCATGGATGGAGCAGGCTTTTTTAAGATTTTTCGTTATATTTTATTACCTAACTCAGCCCCTATTATTGTGGTAACTATTATTTGGCAGTTTACCAATATTTGGAATGATTTTATTTTTGGGGCTTCATTTGCTTCTGGTGAAGCAGCACCAATGACGGTGGCATTGAATAATTTGGTCAATAGTTCCACTGGGGTAAAAGAGTATAACGTCCATATGGCGGCAGCGATTATTGCTGCACTCCCGACATTACTCGTGTATGTGGTAGGTGGACGTTACTTTGTTCGAGGTTTGATGGCCGGTTCAGTAAAAGGATAATAAAAATGAAAAAAGCAGGCTTATCAGAAAAGCATTATGACCTCATTGTTATTGGCTCCGGAATGGGTGGTGCGACCTTATTAAATCAGCTTGCAGACACAGGCTTAAACATTCTGTTAATTGAGCGGGGTACGCCCTTAATTCACTCAACTCAGGCCCGTGATAGTCAGGCAATATTTGTTGAGGAGGTGTATCGACCTAATGAACAATGGTTGGATGGTGCTGGTAAACCCTTTAACCCCGGTAATTATTACAATGTTGGCGGAAACTCTAAGTTTTATGGGGGCGTTATGCTGCGCTTTCGTCAGGAGGATTTTGGCGAGCTGGTATTTGATGAAGGGATTTCGCCCGCTTGGCCCTTTGCTTACGAAACGCTGGCGCCTTACTACCAACAGGCTGAAGCGCTGTATCAAGTCAAAGGGGTGACAGGGCAAGACAGTTGTGAACCACCGGGTGTAAAAGGCTATGTCGGGGCGGCTATTCCAGATGAGCCAACCATTGCCAAGCTGCGCAGTCAGCTTGAACACGTTGGTGCTAAGCCATTCAGTTTGCCGTTAGCCATTGATATTGATGCTTGGTTGGCGTTGGGGCAAACCCCTTGGGATGCCTTTCCTGGCACTAATCCAGGCAAGCTGGATGCAGAATCTGCCGCATTACAATCGATATTAGACCATCCTAACATTAGTCTGCTGACTAATACGACCGTAACCAGGCTGCATACCGAGGCTAATGGTAAGCAAATCAAATCTGTTGAGGTGTGCCAGGGGGGAGTGCATAAACATTTCTCTGCCCGGTTGTTTGTGTTGGCCGCTGGTGCGGTAAATTCAGCGGCTATTTTATTGCGTTCTGCTGATCAACAGTTTCCAGAGGGGTTGGCCAATCGCTCTGGTCAAGTAGGGCGCAATTTTATGAATCATAATTGCACAGCTTTAATGGCTGTTAATCCGCTGGAGACCAATCATTCTGTCTATCAAAAAACCCTAGGTATCAATGATTTTTACTTATCTGATGGTAATGGCAGCCAGCCGCTGGGGAATATTCAGTTGCTGGGCAAAATTGATGGAACCATGTTGAAAGCCCAGTTGCCTCGTATGCCGAAAGCCGCTTTGGATTGGCTCGCGCGCCACTCTGTGGACTGGTATGTGATGAGTGAGGATTTGCCTCAATCGAATAGCCAAGTACGGGTGAGTAGTAACGGTCAAATTATATTGGACTGGCAGCAAAGCAATCTTTCTGCTCACCAGCAGTTAGTGAAAAAAACCAAACAATTAATGCGAGCGGTGGGGTTCCCCATTGTATTAACCAAAGCCTTTGATCGACGTACTCCTTCCCATCAATGTGGCACGGTTCGAATGGGCAATGATCCGGCCACTGCACCTTTAGATCCCTATTGTCGAGCCTATGACCATGACAATTTGTTTGTGGTAGATGCCTCTTTTTTCCCTAGCTCTGCTGCCGTGAATCCGGCGTTGACTATTGCGGCTCAGGCTATTCGAGTGGCTGAGCATATTAAGCTGACGGAGATACACTGATGAAAATGACAAAGCAGCCTGTGGCGTTAGTAACGGGTGGCCGCCAGGGGATTGGTCAAGCCATTGTTGAGTATTTAGCAAAGGCTGGATTTGCCGTGGCGTTTACGGCGCGTAATGCCAGTGATCGCTGTGAAGCGTTGATTGCTGCTTGCGAAGCGGTAGGCAGCCGAGCACGCTATTTTCCCAGTGATCTTGCGGACTTGAATAGTCACCATGATTTATTAGAAGGGGTCATTAACTGGGGAGGAGGGCTAGATTGTCTGGTAAACAATGCAGGTATTAGCTCGCTCCGTCGGGGTGATTTACTGGAGTTAACGACGGAGTCATTTGATCGGGTCATGGGGGTTAATGTGCGGGGTACGTTGTTTTTATCTCAAGCAGTTGCTAAGTGGATGTTGGAAGCCTCTAGTGAGTTTTACCGTTCGATTATCAGTATTTCATCAGTTAGTGCACTAATGGCATCACCAGAGCGAGCGGATTACTGTATGTCTAAGGCGGCGTTAGCGATGCTGAATAAAGCCCTGGCATTGAGGTTAGGCAGTGACAATATTGGCGTTTTTGAGCTGCGGCCAGGCATTATTAAAACCGGTATGACAGCGGGCGTTGCGAGCCGCTATGACCAACGAATAGCGGATGGTTTGGTGCCTGCACAGCGTTGGGGAGTGCCGGATGATATTGGCCGGGCGGTGGTGCCATTTGCTAGGGGGGAGATGGCATTTGCCAGTGGGAGTGCCATTGAATTAGATGGTGGGTTATCCATCAACAGACTGTAGGTTTTGAACAAAGATGTACGATTACATAATTACGGGTGGAGGACCGGCGGGTTGTGTACTGGCTAATCGGTTAACCGCCAATCCTGATATTTCGGTATTACTACTAGAATCTGGTAATACGGATTATCACCCTTTAATACATATGCCTGCTGGGTTTGCCAAACTCACGGGGGAAACTGCCACGTGGGGGTATTCTACGGTGCCTCAGCAACATCTGAATAACCGTGAAATGTGGTATCCCCAAGGTCGGGTGCTAGGTGGGGGCAGTTCGATTAATGCCCAGGTGTATACCCGTGGCCATCCTAGTGATTACGATGAATGGGCTGCTGAAGAGGGCTGTGAGGGTTGGTCTTTTGATGAAGTGCTGCCGTATTTTCGGAAGGCCGAAGATAATATTCGTTTGGTTAACCGATTTCATGGCGTCGGTGGGCCGTTACAAGTGTCTGATCCAGTCCCTCATCCATTAACCAACACGTTTGTACGGGCTGCGCAGGAAGCAGGGTTTCCCTTTTCAGCTGATTTTAATGGCGCGGTACAGGAAGGCTTTGGCTATTATCAGCTAACGAATCGAGCAGGCAAACGCTGTAGTGCCGCTGCCGCTTATATAAAGCCTGTATTAAAGCGATCGAACCTCACCATTATTACCAAAGCGACCGTTAAGAAAATACTCATAGAAAATGATCGGGCTGTAGGGGTTCAGTATGTTCAGCGGGGTAGTAATCAGCTGTTTTCTGTCAGGGCCCAGCAGGAAGTGTTAGTGACTTCAGGGGCTGTAGGCTCACCCAAACTATTGTTGTTATCCGGTATTGGCCCTGCGAATCATTTAAAAAATGTCGGCGTGGATGTTGTGCATGACTTGCCAGGAGTGGGTGAGAATTTTCATGATCATATGGATGTGTTTGTGGTCAGTGAGTGTAGTGGTGATTACAGCTTTGATCGCTATAAACCCTGGTATATGAACCTGTGGGCTGGGCTGCAATATTTACTGTTTAAAACTGGGCCAGTGGCTTCGAATTTATGTGATGGCGGCGGGTTTTGGTATGCAGATAAAGCGTCACGGTCGCCGGATATTCAGTTTCACTTTTTGCCCGGTTCAGGGTTAGAGCATGGGTTAAAACAAATTCGTAATGGGGTTACTTTAAACTCAGCATTATTACGTCCAAAAAGTCGGGGTACGGTGCGGTTACGTTCTGCAACTTTTACAGATACACCACTCATTGATCCTAATTATTGGGCAGAAGAATACGACAGAAGGTTGTCTGTTGAAGGCTTTAAATTGGCTAGGGACATTATGGCGCAACCAGCATTTAGACCATTTATAAAAGGTGAGGTAATGCCAGGGGCTGATGCGAAAACCGATCAGCAAATTATGGAATATGCCAAGCAATTTTCAAAAACCGATTATCACCCTGTAGGGGCTTGTAAAATGGGGGCAGTAAACGACGAGTGGAGTGTCGTGGGACCAGATTTACGGGTGAGAGGGATAGATGGACTGCGGGTTATGGATTCCTCGGTAATGCCGCGGGTAGTCAGTGCCAATACTAATGCAGCAACGATTATGATTGCAGAAAAAGGCGCAGCGTTAATATTGAAGGCTAAGTAAGTGTTGGTAATAAAGTATAAGACAGATTATCAGTGTTTTATATTTTTGCTGCTGTTTTAAGCAGGCTTTCTGGTTTTAACGACGTCTATACCACTTTTTTAGGTGTAAAGAAAAAGCGGTATAGACTCACAGCGAAGGATATATTTATTGAAAATTATTTATTAAGTATCGATGACTCCCTTATCATAACTTTCGGCATTACGGTTTGGTTGGAAATAGGGCGCTCTGGGTCTTTTAAACGGTTAATTAAGCTCTCGGAGGCTAATTTGGCTAATTGGTCTGTATAAATATGGACGCTGGTTAAGGAGGGGCTAAAGACATTGCAGCCTTGGATATCATCAAAACCAGTAACAGCAACGTCTTTGCCTGCCTTAAACCCAGAGCGGTCTAAGCCAAAGGAAACCCCAAATGCAACAACATCACTGTAACAAACAATGGCTTCAGGTAATGGGCCTTGTTTGGCTCGCTCCATAATCAGTTTGGCGGCTGCTTCTCGGGTAGGGGGACAAGGTAATATTTCACACGCTTCCATGGCAATACCTGCTTTACTCACTGCGGTTTTAAAGCCAGCCAAGCGGCTTTCATAAACAGAGGTGTTGTCTAAGCCGCCTAGAAAAGCCAGCCGTGTAAAGCTTTGTGCAAGTAAATGGGCGGTAACGGCTTGGCTGCCGGCAATATTGTCAGGGCTGATGAAGTCACACGCATTGCCTTCGATTGGACGCATCACACTAACAATGGGTAAGCCTTTCATGGTGTGGCTGGTAAGTTGCTCATAACTCGTACCAAACACGGGGCAGATGACTATGCCAGCTGCACCATGTTCAGCAAAGGTGCGTACCACTTTTTCCTGTTGCTGCATGTCTTCAGAGGTATTGGCCATCATGACCACATAGCCTGAGTCAGTAAAGCTGCGCTCCAGGGCAACGGCCAGCTCAGCAAAAAACGGGTTAGTGAGGTCATTGATGACCATACCAATAATTTCTGATGAGCGACGACGTAGGTTGGCTGCTGCCCGGTTGTACACATAACCTAATTGTTTGGCAGCCTTGAGCACTTTTCGTTTGGTCTCTGGTTTTATTTTGGGGCTATCTTGTAGCGCTAACGAAACCGTTGATTTAGAAACGCCTGCTGCAGCAGCAATATCAGGAAGGGTAATACTTGTTTTGGTCACAGGCTTTCTCTCGATTTTGTTTTTTACACAATGGTTTCGATCGCTCAGTCTCTCAACTATATTCAGCATTCATTCGGCCACTCAGCTGAATAATGCTAATACTGGTAAAGCGGTCACTTGCAACGACTAAACGTTTATTGTAACGTTCCATTAATTTATCACAATAACAAACTTTGCGCACTGCCTAAAGGTGGTGATTTCAGAATTTTCATTAATAACACTACTACTAGTATAATCTATTAATTATCCTGTATTTTAAGGATTTAAGATAATTACCAGGAGGCCAGCCCATGCTTCTCTCTGTTAACCTGCCAACTGCTGATAATAAATTGGAACGTTACAATTTATCGGCTGAAGGGTTTGCTGATGTCAAGCCAACAATTCCCTTGAACCGGACCCTTTATGCGGCGGCTCATCTGGTGGTTGATCCGTTTCAAGAGCGGCATCCATGGCAAGGTATTCCCGCTGTGGATTGGGATGCAACCTTGGCGTATCGAGAGTATTTATGGGGACAGGGTTTTAAAGTGGCTGAAGCTATGGATACTGCGCAACGGGGGATGGGGGTGGATTGGCCAACGGCACTCGAATTAATTAAGCGAAGTATTTCATTGGCAAAAACTATTCCTGGTGCTGATTTAGCTGCTGGCGTGGGCACTGATCAGCTTAATGAGCAAATTAACTATACCCTAGATGATGTACGCAAAGCCTATATTGAACAGATAGAGGCTATTGAGGCTGTGGGTGGCAGGGTGATTTTAATGGCTTCCCGTGCGTTGGCAAAAGTGGCTACAAGCCCGGATGAGTACATAGGGCTTTATGCTGAACTGATTCAGGGCTGTCGTTATCCGGTTATTTTGCATTGGCTGGGGGATATGTTTGACCCTCAACTTACCGGTTATTGGGGTAGTACGGATATTTGGCAGGCCATGGCAACCGTAGAAACCATTATTAATGAAAATCAGCGAAAGTTAGCGGGCATTAAAATTTCTTTGCTTGCCACTGAGTATGAAGTGGCATTACGCAAGCGCTTACCGCAAACAGTGAAAATGTTTACCGGAGATGATTTTAATTACCCAGAATTGATCGCTGGTGATGGTGAAGATTTTTCCCATGGTTTGTTGGGTATTTTTGATCCCATTGCGCCAGTTGCTGCACATGCTTTAGCGAAGTTGGCTGAAGGGGATATTGCGGACTATTTTCGTTTAATGAACCCAACAGTTGCTTTATCTCGAAAAATATTTGAAGCGCCAACTCAGTACTATAAAGCGGGAGTAGTATTTATTGCCTGGCTAAATGGCCATCAGTCTCATTTCTCCATGGCAGGAGGGATGCAATCGGCTCGTTCTTTAGTACATTATGCGGAGGTATTTCGGTTAGCGGATCAAGCGGGTGTATTAAGAGATCCTGAGTTAGCAGTGAGGCGGATAAATCAGTTGAAGGCTGTATATGGTGTATATGATTAATAGGCTTAGGGTATAGTGAAAGAAACTGAAAAGAAGCCTGGAGTTTGATATGGAATAACAGGCTATTCTTCTGCCGCTCTTGAAATGCCTTCCTTGGCCTATCAAGAGCTAAAGCGACATCCCTGTCGCCGCGACAGAATACCCTATTACTCCATATCAGCTAGCTTTAATGGTGGATCAAAAAATAAATTTAGTATTGCTATGGAATAACCAATGAAAATTGTCATTGCACCTGACTCCTTTAAAGAAAGCCTGTCCAGTATTGAAGTGGCGGAAGCGATTGCGCGAGGTATGCAACAGGTGTTGCCTGATACTGAGTTAATTAAACTACCAGTAGCAGATGGGGGGGAAGGAACGGTTGATGCAATGGTGGCGGGTACCAATGGTAATAAGTTTCGCTGTCGAATAGCCGGGCCAATGGGAGAACCCACTGATGCTTGCTGGGGGCTATTGGGTGATGGGGTAACAGCTGTGATTGAGGTAGCTGAGGCAGTGGGTTTAGCGAAAGTACCGGCTAAGCAACGTAATCCATTAAAAGCGACGAGTTATGGTGTCGGAGAATTGATTATTGAAGCACTGAACGCAGGTGCCAAACAGCTGGTTATCGGCTTAGGTGGTAGTGCCACCAATGATGGGGGCGCTGGGATGTTGCAGGCTTTAGGGGCCCGTTTATTAAATAAGGCAGGCGATGTAATTGCTTTAGGTGCTGCAGGGCTGGCCGATCTACAGCAGGTGGATCTTAGTTATTTAGATAGTCGGTTGCTAAGTGTTGTATGTAAAGTTGCCTGTGATGTAGATAATCCATTATTAGGCCCTAAAGGAGCTACTTATACTTATGGCCCGCAAAAAGGGGCTGATGTAACGATGCTACAACAGTTGGAAAATCATTTAAGTCATTATGCAACGGTTGTGCAGCAAACCCTGCGGCGAGATATGGCTGCTTTTCCTGGTGCTGGAGCAGCAGGTGGTTTAGGCTTTGCGTTATTAGCGGGTTTACCTGCTCAATTGCAAAGTGGTGTTGATATCGTATTAGATGCCATTAAGTTAGCAAACTATTTGGCTGATGCAGATTTGGTGATTACGGGTGAAGGTAAAATAGATGGTCAAACTATTCACGGTAAAACACCAATCGGTGTTGCTAAACTGGCTAAACAGTATAATTGTCGTGTTATTGCATTAGCTGGGAGTTTAGGCGATAACTACCAAGTTGTTTATCAGCAGGGGATTGATGCAGTCTTTAGTGTCGTACCAGGGGTTATGAATTTAACTGATGCGTTAACGAATGCTGAACAGAATATTGAAAATACAGCTTTTAATATTGCAAAGGTTATTTGTTGTCAAAAAATGACGAGATTTTAAGGTTTTATAGATGATAAAAACAGGAATTATTGGTTATGGTTTTTCTGCTCAGACCTTTCATTTACCCTTTATTAAACACCTGAATGAATTTGAGTTGACTGCAATCAGTTCGAGCAAAAGCGAACAAGTATTAGCCGACAACCCAGGTATGCAGGTTTATGATACGGCTGAACAATTAATAAAAGACAATACGACAGAACTGGTCATTATTACTTCACCTAATGATACCCATTATGACTTAGCAAAATTAGCTCTAGCCAATGGCAAACATGTGATTGTGGAAAAGCCGTTTGTTACTCAGGTAGCTCAGGGAGAAGAACTGATTGCGCTAGCGAAAGAAAAAGAATTAGTACTGTCAACCTATCATAATCGTCGTTGGGATGGGGATTTTTTAACCATACAGCAAATTATAGAATCAAAAGCACTGGGTGAAATTCGTGTATTTGAATCCCACTTCGACCGGTTTCGACCTATTAGTCGGCAACGTTGGCGTGAGCAGGCAGGTGAAGGTACTGGTATTTGGTATGACTTAGGCTCTCACTTGGTTGACCAGGCATTATGTTTATTTGGCTGGCCAAAAGCAATCACCGCCTGTTGTCGTGCGTTAAGAGAAAACTCACAAGTGACTGATTATTTTCATGTGCAGTTGCATTACCCCAATCATGAAGTAGTACTTTGTTCCAGCCCGTTTTCTGCAGGCCCTGGCTTACGCTTTCAATTGGAAGGCACTAAAGGCAGTTTTGTTAAATATGGCTTGGACCCGCAAGAGGATCAGCTAAAACAGGGTAGAGGGCCTGCTAGTGAAAACTGGGCAAGAGAGGTAGAGGCAAAGCATGGTATGTTGTTTCAGGAAGATAAAGAAGCCATTTATCCAACCCTGTTAGGCGGCTATCAGCATTATTTTAGTAATATTGCGCAGGCTATTAAGCATAATAAAACGGTGGCTGTCACCGCTGAGCAAGCTTTGGCTGTTATAAACATAATTCAGCTGGCAGAGCGTAGTAGTGCTATGGGCCAAACGATACCATTACTTAATGAATAATTGCTTTTAGGGTGTCTTTAACAAAAACGCAAGAGTTTAATTGATAAAATAGAAATGATACTGAAATAGTTGTTGTGTTTTTATACAAAACCTGCTGGATTTACTGGTAAAAATCAATAAGTGACTGATTAATAAGCGCTGGTACAGCACTTGCCTTATTAGTGGAAACGGATTCAAAAACCAGCAAAAGGTAGGCTTGTATGAAAACATTCGCTTCAGTTAGGCAGTTAGTTTTTATTTGCTCATTAATGTCAATGGTGATGTTACTTCCAACCAAAGGACATAGTGCACTGGTTTCATTTCAAGTAGAAGACACTATGAATCCTCTACTGTTATTCGGTATGTTCACGGTGGATGATATGGATCCAAACTATGGTACTGGGTTTCAGTCATTAATTGATTGGGCTATTTTTGATATGGAAGGCGTACCTGGTATTCATACTCCGGTTGATAATGTAACAGCTGCCATGGCATTTATTAATTTAACCAATCCAAACTTATCTTTATTAAACGTTAACTCGACAGATACTGTAATACCTCCAGCGATTCCCAGTGGTAATAACTTAGTACTTAATTCCGATAATACCTGGTCCTCTGGAAACATGAATGGAAATTATATGGTAAGCCTAGTGAGTGTTGAAAATCTAATCAGTGTTCACGAACCATCCATTATTGCACTGTTTAGTTTGTCCCTAACCTGTCTATTTTTCAGTACCCTCAAGCGACGCCGCCGCTAAAGTAGTAGTAAAAGGGGCTTAACAGCCCCTTGTTGTATTTTCGGTTTTACTTCTTTCGTTTCCTCCCTATCCCCTAAAAATCATGCATCTTCATAAATTTTTTTAAGTCTTTGATAAGGCTATATAGTGTTTTAAATTGCTTGTTTAAATTCCTTATTTCGGTGCTGGATTTGTACTCTGTGTGAAAGAGTGTCATATTCTCTTCTCTATCTTGGTGAATAGATTGAATTGCCTTTGAAGCTTCTGATGTGATTTTTTTGATGGGGCTAACTACGAAGATAAGGATGTATAAAATAAAACAAATTAAGAGAATAAAAAATAAACCTATTGCTATAAGTGAATAAACGTTAACGCTTTTGAGTAGAATAAGTAGTCCGCTATTATAAGGTAATGAAACACTGACGATACCTGCTAGGCGTCCTTGCTCGTAGTTAAAACCGCTGTCTCCTGGGTAGAGTTCTTGTAGCTTTTTAGGTGCATTTTTAGGGTCACCATGACAGCTTAAGCAGGATTTTTCTGCAGTAATTTCTCGTGCATAGAGAAAACGGCTATCCGTTTTTTTATAATACTCACGTCGATGGAACTCTTCTTTAATTAATGCTATTGCTGTTTGCTCAAACCCATTAGGTGCATTGTGAGGGTTCAAAAAATTATCAGAGGTAATACGAAATATAACATTCGCATTATTCTGAAGGGTGATATCAGATAGCTCTCTTTGAATGAGGGATGGGTTTTTTAAATGGTAATGGTCAATAATGGTTCTTTTTTTATCGTCTTTTAACTGATCAACAACGTAGGTTTTTTTATCAAGATAGTCTTGCGGATTAAAATGTTCCCGTACACCTGATTTGACCCAAATACCGCCTTTAAACTGGCCAGCCCAATGACCGACATGAGTGACCATATCCGCGATGCTACTGGCTTGTGTTCGTAGGCTGCTGATATAAACGGCATGGCTGATTAGGTAATAACAACCAAGAAAAGATAGAGTAAGTAAAAAAAACCATGCAATAATGTGGTTGGCTAAATGGTTATTGCCTAACTTACTCATCTTACGAGCCCCAACACGCTTAAGTTTGTTTTGAAAAGTCCAGTTATTAAGCTGAGCTGCTAACAGTATAGCAACTAAGGGTATTGACGGCGTGATAGGCTAAGGCCAAGCAATCAATGCTGGCCTACTCAATTACCTCCAGATTCTGAGAGGTAATTAGGGCCAGTTGATTTAAAAAACAGAGCGAGTATATTGCCAGCTATTATGTTGATAGCAAGCCATGGCAGGGAAAGCATCCTGGCTGGCTTCTACTCTAATGACATAATTACGGCAGGGGAGTCCCATTCGGCTGGTGTAGGTGCTACCCGCAACAAATCCAATATACCCTAGAGTCGGATGAGATATACGACGATATTCCCCTTCAGCAAAACCACTAAACCCCGTTTGAACCCACCGTTCAGCTTGATCATTGACCACGGTAATTTGAAAATCACTGTTGAAGCTCCAAAGTGTCCACTTTAGTATGTGGGAACGGTCAATGTCCCAGATAGAAAGGCTCGATCGGGAAGCCGCTTGAGCTTTACTCTGAAAGTAGATTGTTTCTTGTCCAAACGTAATGAGTATGGCAAGTAGAAAAGTTATATGCTTTTTCATAGCGCTATTATAAGTATAAGAAAAATACTACTTCAGTATTTAGGGTAGTTGATTTTAGTAAAAATGTTCCAATAATAGCCAATAAAATAGCATACTTTAAGACTGTTGTTGAATAATTGAATAGTTTACTAGTTGAATACACCCTCCTGTTGTACAACTTTTAAGCTCAAAAACGGTTAGCGTAGAGTTTGTCCAACCAGGGTATAGTGAGGTTATGAATGCGGGTTAATATTTTTTGTGCATCAAGGTCAGGACTTGATCCTAGTTTGCCTACCATGGTTCAGCAGCTGGCAATAGCGTTAATAAAAAACAAAGTAGGTGTGGTCTATGGTGGTGCTAATGATGGGTTGATGGGAATCTTGGCTGATCATGTATTAGCACTAAAAGGTGAAGTAATTGGTGTTATGCCAAGCTTGTTGGTGGCTAGAGAAAGGGCACACGCTGGATTAACTGAGCTGTTTGAAGTTAGCAGCCTGGCAACCAGAAAAGAAAAAATGGCCAGCCTGGCAGATTGTTTTTTGGTTTTACCCGGTGGCCTGGGTACCCTTGATGAGTTGTTTGAAGTATTAACCTGGGCCCAAGTAGGCTTGCATAATAAACCCATAGCCATTCTTAATCATCATGGCTATTACAATCACTTACTGACTTTTTTAGAGGAAGGTGTAGCTAACCAGCTGATTGCAGAAAAAGACTTTAATCG
The DNA here is from genome assembly GCF_026309355.1 of Spartinivicinus marinus. NCBI lineage: Bacteria > Pseudomonadati > Pseudomonadota > Gammaproteobacteria > Oceanospirillales > Zooshikellaceae > Spartinivicinus > Spartinivicinus marinus. The sequence continues at coordinate 6,219,937 of NZ_JAPJZK010000001.1, read as the reverse complement.
TTTACTTGTTGCAGATACGCCTGTTGGAGTAGTGGAAAAGTTACTAGAAAGCGTAGTATTCGATTAGGTTCGTTGAGGCTTGCTTGAAATAGTACCTTCGAACAAGTGTGAGCAGCCCCTACAGCTTAAATATAGTATTAATAACATAATGCCACGAAAGTAGATAACCAGAAGTCAGGTGAGGTGTTTTTTTGCAACAGCAACTTAGTCATTGGTTGGCCGTTATTAAGCAACAGGCGACTGTCAGTAGGCATCGTGCCACTATAGTGATTGCTGGAGAGCAAGCATGGACTCAACAACAGGCGAGTCATTTGGTTACTTTGCTGGGGCCAGTCACTTCTGGTTATTGGGTGACCACTGATAATTTGCGACATCAGGGCATCACTGTTATCGCACCACAGCAGGTACGAGAGTGTTTAGGTCGAGAAAGCCAGCTTTTGGTTTATGATGCATTCACAGGCTTTAACCCGGATCATTTTGCAGCGATGACTGGTACTTTAGCTGGCGGTGGTCTGTTACTTTTATTGACGCCACCATTAGCCACCTGGGCTGAATTTAATGACCCAGAATATCATCAGTTGACCGTATTGCCTTATACTGCAGATTCAGTACAAGGCGCTTTTTTAAAGTGGCTGGTAGCAGCAATTCATAAACCACGTTCGTTGTTTATAACATGGCAGCAAGATCAATCACTGCCAACCGTTGAGGTAGACTCCAGCTTGCAGCCAGCAGTGAGGGTAGGTGATGCTGTTACAGCAGATGGTTGTATTACCCAAGATCAAGCAGAAGCTGTTGCAGGTATAATAAAAGTCGCGACAGGACATCGTAAACGCCCGTTGGTTATTACAGCGGATCGAGGGCGAGGAAAATCAGCTGCACTGGGTATTGCCGCTGGGAAATTGTTGCAACAAGGCAAGCGTATTTTAGTGACAGCCCCTAATTTTGAAGCTGTGCATACATTATTTAGTCATGCGGCAACCTATTTAACGATTGACTGGCCATTACAACCTAAATTGATTTATAGCGATGCTCATACCAATAGTTGGCTGCATTATGTGACGCCTGATAATCTCAGTGATGAAATGACACCAGCTGATGTACTATTCATTGATGAAGCTGCCGCAATTCCTCCCAACTTATTAAACCGTTGGACAGAACACTACACTCGTATTGTATTTGCCACCACAGTGCATGGCTATGAAGGAACAGGGCGGGGATTTACCATTCGTTTTCAGCCTATGTTAACCTGCATTAGACCGCAATGGCGAGCATTGAGCTTAACTCAGCCGATTCGCTGGCAGTCAAATGACCCATTAGAAAATTTTTGTTTTGATGCGTTGTTACTGGATGCAGAGCCTGTTGCAGATGAGCAATTAATTAATTTTACGGCTAAAGATCTGATATTTAAAAAAATATCGCCTGAGATGTTGGTGCAACAGCCACAATTATTGAGGCGTTTATTTGGGTTGCTGATAATGGCTCATTATCGTACTACACCAGGCGACTTAAGACACTTATTGGATGGCCCCAATTTACAGATTTGGCTCGGGTTTTATCATGGCGAAGTCGTTGCTGCCAGCTTAACTGCGCTTGAAGGTGCCCTAGACGAGGATTTAACCCATGCGATTTATTTAGCTAAACGGCGTCCTAAAGGGCACTTAGTACCACAAACGTTGGTCGCTCATGGTGGTTATCAACAAGTAGCAAGGCTACGTTGTGTCAGAATTATCCGTATAGCAGTCCATCCTGCCATTCAGGGGCAAGGGGTGGGGCGACAGTTAATTGATCATATTTATCATGAAGTAAAAGCGGAACAAGATTATCTAGCAGTTGCTTATGGTGTTACATTACAGTTGCAGGGTTTTTGGCAGTCATTAGGTTTTTTACCACTCAGATTGGGTATTACTAGGGAAGTGAGCAGTGGCTGTTATGCCTTAATAATGGCAAAACCTGTTTCGGTTGAAGCGACGAAACAAGTGCTTGAAATGAGTTCTCGGTTTCACCATCATTTTATTTCACAATTAGCTGAGTTGTGGCCAGGCTTGGATGATAAAATCGTGACTGCCATTTTAAGTAGTCATCAACAGAATAACATAGAACTATCAGAGCAAGATCAACAAGATGTGTATGCATTTGGTTTTGGTAATCGGCAATATGAAACTTGTATTGTGCCGTTAAGAAATTGGCTGCAAGTGCAAATTCAACAGCATCCTAAACAATGGTTGCAGTTGACAGAGTCAGAACAACATTTATGGATAAAAAAAGTAATGCAGCAATATAGCTGGGAGCGCTTACGGAATTTAACTGGATTAGCCAAACAGCCTCTGATTAAACAAATGCGGCAGGTAGTACAAAAACTAACGTTAAGATAACTTACGTCCCATTCAAAGTGGAGAAAATCACTAAACTGGTTTAACTTGTATGTAGCAAATCATTTCCATACACAGGGTGGAGAGCTCAATGCCGATCAATGGTATAGGTGGCTTTTCTCAATTGCCGATACAACTACCGGTGGTGAGTCGTACACCTGATCAAGCCAATACGAATAATAGCTTAGTTAATGGTGAGCTAGATCGAAGCCCTTCAACTCTCAATGCTAATCCAGCGTCTAACCATACCACGACTGAAATAGCCTCTACTCAGGTGGTACCTGCTAATCGTGAAGCAACTGCTACCCAGCTACAATCAACAGCTAATCAGCAAAATAGGCAAAGTCAGGCCCTAATACCAGCAGATAGACCTAACAATAATATTGCTATTACTGAACAACAACAGCAATTATTGCAACGCTTTCAGCAGTCATCGCTACCCGTTGATAATACGTCCAGATTGATTGATGAAAGAGTGTAAACAGCAGAAGTGAGCAGGATAGGTATTTCTTTAGGTGGAAGCTGATTAGCTTAAGAAATTTAATCGCCATAATTTAATAGCCATAAATAGTTAACAAAAGCGACAATTACCTTCTATGCTTCACTATTAAGAAAGGTTTCAGTCTCTTTAGATTATTTCAGTTTTAAACAAAGGCTCTGTTATGTTTGGATCTAATAAATATAAGCAGCAGTGTTTTAATTTGGAGCAAGAAAATAAACAGCTACGAGATAAGGTTGCTGAGTTGGAAAAAAACGTTTACGAGGCTGAGCATGGTAAAGATGATTTAATAAGGGAAGCGAAAGGTGGTGCAGAAAATCTTAAGCAATTAATTAATACCTTTTTCTATGGCGAGCAAATGATTCAAAACATTCGAGAAGGGCTAGCCAGTGCTGCACAGCAGTTACAGGGTGAAAAAGGCAACCTAATGGATGCAGATGAATTATTTATCAATACAGGTAAATTACTCGAGGCATTAAGTAATCGTGTCAATGGTATTAGTGAAGTTGCAACCGACAGTGCTGACAGTGTCCAGAATCTAGAAAAAGTCGCCTCACAAATCACCCAGTTTGTTGGCGTCATCCGTGATATTTCTGAGCAAACCAACTTGTTGGCGTTAAATGCTGCCATCGAGGCTGCCCGTGCTGGGGAAACCGGTAGGGGATTTGCGGTGGTGGCAGATGAGGTCCGTAACTTAGCTCAAAAGGCAGGAGAAGCGAGCGATGAAATTTCCACATTAGTGGATACAGTGGTGCAAGGTACTCAAGTTAGCACATCTCAAATTCAAAAAATGGTAGAAGCGACAACAGCAGTGAACCAGGAAACCGCTGACATAGGTAATACTGTGAATGAAGTGTTGAATATGTCCCGGCAAATGCAAGGTATTATCGAGGAATCAGCCAACACCAGTTTTGTTCAAACCATGAAGCTAGATCATGTTGCATGGAAAGTATCTATTTATCGTCATTTAATTCATCAGTTGCCTGTGCAGGAAGGGGCAATACCTGACCATGCCCATTGTCGGCTGGGTGATTGGTATTATCATGGTGAGGGTAAGCATTATCAAAACTTAATGGCTTATCGTCACTTGGAAGAACCACATAAGATGTTGCATGTCAGTGGTATTCAGGCAATTGAGGCACAATTAGCAGGTAAGCATAGAGAAGTGTTAAAACATTTAGAGTCAATGGAATCTGCCAGTGTTAAAGTCGTCGATTGTTTAAGTGATCTGGAATCAGCAATGCGTTCATCGGATGACAACCACGGTTTTCATCATTAAGCGATAACTTCCTCTTAAAACAGTAAAACAGTAATCACTCTATTTCGTAAACAACAGTAGTGGTCTGCTACTGTTGTTGTCCATTTAGTGCTACAGCTTTTTCTTTTGGTTCATGCTCAGGTTACCAATAGGGCTAACCCGAATAATTCAGGCTAATGTAGTGTGGCACGAGATTGCCGGATTGCCTCCTGGCATTGTTATCTAAGTTGTTGTATTTATTATTATTTATTTCTGGCATAGGCATTGCTCTGAAATTGTCAATAACAATGACTGCCTCCTATCTAGCAAGTGGTAATTGAGCAAATGGCTATTAATTTTGATCAGGCATTAGGGATTCATCCTCAAGCATTATTATTAAGAGGAAAGCGGGCAGAGTTATTGGCTGATAATTTAGTTAATAGCGATACCCCTGGTTTTAAAGCCCGTGATATTGATTTTAAACAGGTATTGAATCGGGTTAATGAGGCACAACAATCTGGCAATAAATTGCCGTTGCAGCAAACGCATCAAGACCATTTAGTCGGCTTATCGCAGAAACAGGATGCAGATTTGTTATATCGTATTCCAATTCAGCCTGCCATTGATGGTAATACAGTTGATACCCAACAGGAGTATGCCATTTATGCTCGGAATGCAATGGATTATCAAAGTAGCTTTGAGTTTTTAAACAGCAAGTTTAAAGGTTTAATCAAAGCAATTAAGGGGCAATAACAATGGCTTTAGTCAATGTGTTTAATATTTCTGGGTCGGGGATGTCGGCCCAGTCGGTTCGACTGAATACAGTGGCTAGCAATATTGCTAATGCTGAAACAGCGAGCAGTAGTATTGATAAAACCTATCGCGCTCGGTACCCCGTATTTACTGCTATCAGTCCAGCACAACAGGATCTCTCTTTTAATCAGTTTTTGCATGAACAACAACCGCAACCTGAAAAAGGGGTTATGGTAAAAGCCATTGTGGAAAGTAAAGCGCCTTTACAAAGGCGTTATGAACCGGATCACCCGATGGCAAATAATGAAGGATATGTTTTTTACCCAAATATTAATGTGGTAGAGCAAATGACCGATATGATTTCAGCCTCTCGCTCATTTCAAACGAATGTGGAAATTATGAATACGGCAAAAACAATGCTACAGAAAGTGCTGACATTAGGGCAGTAAGGGTAGCAATAGTCAATTGCTGGTATGCATTGTACTTTTGTTGATTGAAGGTTCTGTGAGGTGTTCCAATGAGCACGCCAATAACAAATAATAGTAACACTAATGCGACTAATGCAGTTATAGAAAAATATAAACTGCAGCAACCGAAGCAAAATGATGCCAATACGGAGTTAGGTAAGAATCAGTTTTTAGAGTTGATGATTACCCAAATGAAGCATCAGGATCCATTGAATCCACAAAAAAATGAAGAGTTTGTTGCCCAACTGGCTCAATTCAGTTCGGTTGAAGGGATAACAAATCTGAATCAAACCGTTGAGTCAATGGCGAGTGCATTTAACTCCAGCCAGGCATTGCAGGCCTCAGCATTAGTGGGACGAAAAGTATTGGTACCCACCTCCTTCAGTGATTTGGAAGCGGGAGGAAAAGTAGTTGGGGTGATTGATATACCACAACCGATTAATAATTTATTCGTTGAAATATACAGCAGTAGTAGTAATCAGCCCATAAAACAAATGAATTTAGGTAAGCAGCTGGCAGGTGAGCTAGATATTAGCTGGGATGGAAAAGATAATAATAACCAAGCTCAGCCTGCAGGAAAATACCGCTTTAAAGCGTATACCCAGATTGATGGAAAACAAGTGCCACTAAATACCTTGTTAGGAGCGAATGTTAATAGTGTTACCTTGGGTGGCTTAAATAATGTGCTATTAAATGTTGAAGGAGTACAAGGAGAGGTGAGACTCAATGAAGTGAAACGGATTCAATAACAATTATTAGAGGTGTCCTCATTTATTAGGTAAAAACCAGAGCTTCATGAATATACCCGCAGTGTACGGTATAGCAATCAATGTAGTACAGCAAGTGTAGTATCTATTTCAGGGAAGTATCTCATTTGAGATCATACCTGTAGCAGTCAGTTATGCTGAGAGGATAGTCGTATGGGATTTAATACTGGCTTAAGCGGTTTAAAAGCAGCCACGATTGATTTGGATGCAATAGGCAATAACATAGCAAATGGGAGTACAATTGGTTTTAAAAACTCAAGGGCTGAGTTTCATGATTTATTTTCACGTTCGTTTGGTGGTAGTGCCAGTCAAGCGGGCAATGGTGTTATTGTACAAGCGGTTGCACAGCAGTTTAGCCAGGGTAACCTTAAACCTACTGAGCGTAACTTAGACTTATCAATCAATGGCACTGGTTTTTTTATTACGCGGGCGTCTGATGGTGTCAATTACACACGACAAGGCATTTTTGGCGTTAATAGAGATGGGCAGATCGTAACCAATACGGGTGATTTTTTACAAGGATTTATTGCTGATGCAACTGGAGCCATTGTGCCTGGGGTGTTGTCAGATTTACAAGTCGGTGAACAATTTCAAGACCCGCGGTTAACCAGTAATGTTGACATTAGTTTTAATGTTGATTCGAGAGAAACAGTATTAGCCACGCGAGGCAGTTCCTCACAGGCCAATGCTGTGCTTATTGCCAATGCCCAAGCAGGTATTAATAACGGCTATACGGCAGGTAGTTTTCTTTTACAAAATGTGTCGCAAACCCCGGCAACTACTTTGGCGACTTTAGCGGTGCCAAGTGTAGCGAATTTATCTGCTGGGGCGATTGCCGCTGAGATTGCACAATTAGGCTCTAATAATGGGATAATCAGTGCTAGTGCAAATGCCAGAGCAAAAGTCGATGTGACCACTTTGCCGTTAGGGGGGGCTGCTGTAGCAGGATCATCACTTAGTATCAATGGTCAGGCAGTGAGTTTAACCACGGTGAATAATGTTAATGAACTGGCTACAGCTATTTCTAACTTAACGGGAGTGAGTGCAGCGATTGATGCAGCAGCACCCAATGAAATTCGAATATTTAATAATACTGGGGATGATATTCGAATTGCTATTAATAATACTGGGGTAGGCGCGGGAATTCCTGTTCAGGGGGCGACCACCACCAGCTTTACCAACGCGGGGGCAGCTGTCAATGTGACGGATGGAAATACTGTCACCGTGGGCGGTGAATTATCCTTTCAATTAGAGGAAAATGTTCAAATAGCGGCACCCACATTACCCGCAACCATTTCTAATATTTTTAACTTGCCATTGACTTATTCGCCTTTTGTTGAAAATGATTTTAATCCCAATGATCAGTCAACCTATAATCACGCTACTCAAGTACAAATATTCGACAGCTTAGGTAATCCTCATAACCTGACTTCGTATTTTGTGAAAGAACCTGAGATGACATCAACGCCTAATGTCAGTGACTGGAGTATGTATATATTGATTGATGGTCAAGATGTGGGTGACCCTATTGTGCCAGGAGGTGCGGCAACACGATCAAGGTTTTCGGTGCAATTTGATCGGGAGGGTGGTTTAGTCACTACCAATCCCATTGTCATTACTAACTGGGTCCCGCTTGATACGAATGGAGATCCTATTAATGCACTGCAGCCCGTTAATATTTCGGCTGGTGGTGATGTATTGCCATTACCTGAGCCGCCAACCAGTTCTAATTTTGTTATTGATATTGCAAATTCTACCCAATTTGGGAGCCCATTTGCGGTTGATAGTTTAACCCAAAATGGTTTTGGAGTAGGGCGGCTGACGGATTTAGATGTTAGTCAGGAAGGTATTTTATTTGCCCGTTACACCAATGGACAAAATTCAATTTTAGGCCAGTTAGCTATGGCTAATTTTGTTAATCCGCAGGGGTTAACACCGATAGGAAAAACCGCTTGGATAGAATCAATAGACTCTGGAGAGCCGGTGGTAGGTGCACCAGGAACTGGGGTGTTAGGCTCAGTGGAGTCTGGTTCTTTAGAAGAGTCAAATGTAGATGTGGCAGAAGAGCTGGTGAATTTAATTATTGCTCAGCGAAATTATCAGGCTAATGCAAAAACCATCCAAACTGAAGATACCATTACCCAAACAATAATCAACTTAAGATAATTATATCCTTCGCTGTGATTATTTAGCTATTTAATTTGCATTTAAAAATGAGTTGTGAAGGGTATAAATTCTTACTTTTTAATGACAATGATATAAAGAGCCAGTTTTGTAAAAGCTGGTTTTTTTTTTGCAAAGATATTCCTGATCTGATTAACCATGGGTATCAATTCTTATGGATAAAGCATTATATATAGCCATGACAGGGGCTGTGCAAAATATGCAGGCTCAATCAATTCGAGCCAATAATTTGGCAAATGTGAATACCACAGGGTTTAAGGCTGATTTTGAACAAGCCCGGTCCATGCCTGTATTTGGTGAGTTTTACCCCAGCCGGGCTTATGCATTAACGGAAAACCCGGCTACCAACTATAACCCTGGTTGGCTTCAAGAGACGGGTAATGATTTCGATGTCGCCATCAAAGGTGATGGCTGGATTGCTGTAATAGGCCCTGATGGTACAGAACGTTATACTCGGGTAGGAAATTTATCCATTGGCCCTAATGGACAGCTTTATACCGGCAATAATTTGCAGGTACTTGGTGATGGGGCGCCTATTGTTATTCCAGAGTTTGATAAAATTGAAATTGGTCTTGATGGCACAATCAGTATTCGTCCGCGAGGCCAAGGGCCGCAAGAATTAGCACAAATTGATCGAATTCGATTAGTCAATCCTCCTCTAGAACAGCTGGAAAAAGATGAAAATGGTTTATTTAAACTAAAAGAAGAAGGCGCAGGTGCCGTACTGCCTGATGCTAATGTCAGATTAGTGGCTGGTTTTTTAGAGGGAAGTAATGTGAGTGCCGTAGAGGAAATGATTCATTTATTATCATTAGCTCGTCAATATGAAGTTCATGTAAAAATGATGAGCCGTGCGGATGAAAATGCTGAGGCAATGGCGCGCATATTGCAGATTGGTTAGTAAACGTTAGGAAATAGGATGTTAGGAGCACAGCTATGCACCCTTCTCTTTGGATCAGCAAAACCGGCATGCACGCCCAAGACAAGCAACTATCAGTGGTTGCCAATAATTTAGCGAATGTCGCAACAGTAGGTTTTAAAAGAGATAGAGCAGAGTTTGAAGATTTATTTTATCAAATCCAGCGGCAACCTGGTGCACAATCCACTCAAGATAATCAAATTCCCTCAGGCTTACAAATAGGCACTGGTGTAAGGGTGGTTAGCACTCAAAAAGTATTTTCAACCACAGGTTTTCAAACGACGGAACAGCCGCTTGATGTGGCAATTAATGGTCGTGGTTTTTTTCAAATATTATTACCCGATGGCACCATTGCTTATTCTCGAAATGGACAGTTTCATTTAAATTCAGATGGTGATGTAGTGAACGGTAATGGTTTGCCACTAGAGCCTGGTATAACTGTACCTAGAGATGCCACTAATTTTACGGTGGGTGAAGATGGTACGGTCACCATTCAAACACCAGGTAATGTTCAACCGCAGCAATTGGGGCAAATTACCCTAGTAGATTTTGTAAACCCTGGTGGCTTACAGGCAGTGGGAAGTAATTTATTTTTAGCAACTGGTGCTAGTGGTGATCCGGTTGAGGGTACTCCAGGACAAGATGGTTTAGGGTTTCTTAAACAATATACACTGGAAAGTTCTAATGTTAGTGTGGTAGAGGAAATGGTCAATATGATTACCACCCAACGAGCTTATGAAATGAACTCAAAAGTTATTGCTACTGCGGATCAAATGCTGCAGTTTGTTAATCAAAATGTTTAATCAGGATTAAGCGGTAGCCATAAAACTTGTAACAGCCGCTTAGGGAGTAGTAATAATGAAATCCAGAAAACTGTTATTTATTGTTATTGCTGCATCAATAATATCTGTTTTACCCGGTTGTATTTCGTTACCAGCAGAGCCTAATGACCCGGCGTATGCCCCAGTTTATCCTGCCACTCCAAAACCTGCAGAATTAAATAATGGTGCTATTTATCAGTCTGGTTTTGAAATTACGTTATATGAAGACCGCAAAGCCCATCGGGTGGGGGATATAATTACCATTCAATTAAATGAATCGACTCGTGCAAAAAAAGAAGCAGATACTGAGCTGAGTAAAAATACTGATGCGACAGTAGCGAATCCAACTGTACTAGGGAAAACAGCAAAAGGTTTATTTGGTAACGATTTAAGTCTATCAACAACGTTATCAGCTGATCGAGAATTTGAAGCAGAAACTGAGTCAGAGCAAAGTAACAGCTTAAGCGGCAACATTACAGTAACAGTTTCAGAAGTATTACCTAACGGTTTATTAAAAGTGCGAGGAGAAAAATGGCTGACGTTAAACCGTGGTGACGAATATATTCGGATTACCGGGATGGTCAGGCCAGATGACATCGGCCCAGACAATGTGGTGTCTTCACAAAAAGTTGCTGATGCACGGATTACTTACAGTGGACGGGGTGAATTAGCCGATTCTAATACCGCTGGCTGGATTACCCGGTTAATTTTAAGTGCATTTTTTCCATTTTAACCAACATGCTTATTCTTAGGTGGATAACAAAGCTTTTGGAGTCTTTCGTAAAGTTGCTGTAGCTCTCTCTCCCTTTGGGATAGGGATGGGGTGAGGGAGTGTAGGAAATAGCTTTTATTTGATATGGAATAATAGGATAGGTAATTGTAAATTTTTTATCTTTAGTTTATGGGAAAAATGTGCTGTGAATAGACAAGTAGCAATTAATGTAACGAATAAAATCACTAAATTGTTAGTAGGTTGGTTATTCGTGATTGGATCATTAAGTGCCACTGCCGAACGGCTAAAAGACTTGGCTAGTATTGCTGGGGTCAGGTCCAACCAGCTGGTTGGTTATGGACTTGTAGTTGGTTTAGATGGTACTGGTGATAAAACCAGTCAAACTCAATTTACCTCACAATCATTTATGAGTATGTTACGGGAATTTGGTATTAATTTACCTCCTGGGATCAATCCTCAATTAAAAAATGTAGCAGCGGTTGCGATTCATACTGATTTACCCCCATTTGCCAAGCCAGGACAAAAAATCGACATAACGGTTTCCTCTATTGGTAATGCCAAAAGTTTACGTGGAGGTAGTTTATTATTAACGCCATTAAAAGGTGCTGATGGGCGAGTGTATGCGATTGCACAAGGTAATTTAGTTGTTGGTGGATTAGGCGTTGAAGGGGCTGATGGCTCTAAAATAACCATTAATGTGCCCAGTGTAGGCCGTATACCAAATGGTGCAACTGTTGAGCGGGCAGTTCCTAGCGGATTTAATCGTCATAATAAAATTATACTCAACTTAAACCGTTATGATTTTACCTCAGCCAAAAGAGTCAGTGATCAAATAAACCAATTGCTTGGACCAAACATCGCTAAAGCCATTGATGGTGGTTCTATCGAAGTTACTGCACCACTCGATCCTTCCCAGCGAGTGACTTATATGTCAGTGCTGGAAAATTTAGAAATTGACCCTGGTGAGGCACCAGCAAAAGTGGTCATTAATTCCCGTACAGGTACGATTGTTATCGGTAAACATGTCAGGGTGTCACCCGCGGCAGTCACCCACGGAAATTTAGTTGTCACAATTAGTGAAGATGCAGCTGTCAGTCAGCCCAACGAACTGGGAGAAGGAGACACTGTGGTGGTACCACAGTCGAATTTAGGTGTTGAGCAGGAAAGTAATAAAATGTTTTTATTTAAACCTGGTGTTACTTTAAATGAAATTGTTCGAGCAGTAAATCAGGTTGGGGCGGCTCCAGGTGATTTAATGGCAATATTAGAGGCACTGAAAGAGGTAGGAGCACTAAGGGCAGATTTGGTTGTCATTTAATGATAAAAACTATTCTCATTTGAATCAATGAATGTAAGTGTAACTTTGGGAGGATTAGGCGATGGAGCATCAGCCTGCAAGCATGTACACCCAATTAAATAGTTTACAAAACTTAAAAGGGCTTGAGAAAAAAAATCCGACCCAAGCGTTAGAAAAAGTTGCCAAAGAGTTTGAATCGTTATTTACTCATATGCTGTTAAAAAGCATGCGAGCTGCTAATCAAGTGTTTAAGGAAGGCAATTATTTCAATAGTAATGAAACGCAATTTTTTGAGGAAATGCTTGATAGCCAGTTATCGGTGGAGTTATCTAAAGGAAAAGGTATTGGGTTGGCAGATATGTTGATCAAACAGATGGCACCACAAGTAGCTGCCAGTCAACCTCAAGCGACACCAATGCCGTTTGATCAAGCGGCTAAACAACGGCAGCTATCTTATACGTTAAGTTATGTTCAAGCGATGAAAGCCCCGTCTGGACAAGAAGATAAGCTAAATGATAATCAACGCAAGGATAATCTGGCTCAACTAAAACATCCGCCTCTTTATAATGCTGTAATAGTTGAAGAGGAAAAACGTTTAGCGGATAAGCATCATCAACCGATCACAACCAAACTGACAAATATATTAAGTCAGTTGGCAGGTACTACAGCGATAGATCCTAATAAATTTAGTCGGCCCGACGCATTTATAAAGCATGTTTATCCGATTGCTAAAAAGCTCACCAGTGCTTTCGGTTTTAACCCGGCGGTGTTAGTTGCTCAAGCGGCATTAGAAACCGGTTGGGGAAAACACATTATTAAACATAACGATGGTAACTCCAGCTATAACTTATTTGGTATTAAAGCTGATCGACGCTGGCAGGGAGATAAAACTCATGTCAATACTACTGAATACCGGCAAGGGGTTGCCATCAAAGAAAAAGCGGCTTTCCGTTCCTATGACTCGATTGCCGCCAGTATTAATGATTATATGGATTTTTTGCAAGTAAATCCGCGTTATCAAACAGCATTGACCAAACGTGATAACCCGGAACAATTCTTGAAAGCATTACAGCAGGCAGGTTATGCAACGGACCCTAATTATGCGAAAAAGATTTTGAAAATAGCGAATGGGCCGTTATTTAGATCAACTATAGATAAATTATAATATTACAATTATTAAACTACCTGCCAGAGACTGATTGAAAAGTCATTCGCGAAGAGTATATTTAGGAGTTTTACCATGGCAGGTAATATACTGCAAATCGGTACCACTGCCTTACAAGCTTATCAACGGGCATTAGCCACCACTGGCCATAATGTTGCTAATGCACATACCCCAGGCTTCTCTCGCCAGGACACCATTTTTAATACCCAGCGAGAGCAGTTCATTGGTGGCGTTTTCTCTGGCAGAGGGGTACAAATTACTGATATAAGGCGAATTGCTAATGAATTTGTCACCAATCAATTACGTTTGGATACCGCCAGTTTTTTCCAGCTAAATGCGTTTGATCAGAATATACGGCAATTGGACTCTGTGTTAGCTGATGAAACCACAGGGTTAAGTGTGGGGCTGGATAAATTTTTCAATGCCATGCAAGCGGCTTCTGAAAACCCAACATCTATACCTGCTCGCCAACTGGTGCTAACTGAAGCAGAAGGTTTAGCTACTCGTTTTAATACTTTATTTGCAACTTTTGAAGAGCAAAACCAAGCATTGAATACTGAAATTGAGGCATTAATAGGACAGGTGAGTTCTTTAGCGGCAGGTATTGCTGAATTAAACTTACAGATTTCCAGTGTAGCTGGGAGCAGCACGGCTGGTCAACCAAATGACTTGCTTGATAAGCGTGACGAGTTGCTTAGAGAATTATCTGAAATTGTGGGGGTTCAGGTCGTTCGTCAGGATGATAACACGATTAATGTATTTATTGGTAAAGGTCAGGCGCTTGTATTAGGTAGCAGTAGTGCTGAATTAATTACTCAATCGGGTGGAGCGAATAATGAAGGCTTAAATGTGGTAGTAAAGGGTACTAGTCAGCCATTAAATCAGGATTTAACCGGGGGTACCTTAGGTGGCTTAATCACTTATCGTGATAAGATTTTAGATCCGTCTTTTACCAATTTAGGTTTAGTCGCTGTTGGGTTGGCAAAAACGGTTAATGATCAGCAACGGATGGGGTTAGATTTAACTGGTAGTTTTGGTGAGCGAATTTTTAATGATGTTAATGATAGGCAGACTACACTAGATCGGGTATTTGGTGATATTCAAAATGCATTGCCCGTCGATCGGGTATTGTCACTAGTGATTAAAGATGTACAACAAATACAGGCAAGTGATTACACGTTTAACTTTCCAGGCCCCGATAACTTTACCTACTCAATTACCCGAAATAGTGATGGCGTTATTGTTAAGCAGGGCTCTATTAGTGGCTCATTTCCAGAAACACTAGAGTTTGACGGTTTAGAGTTAACCTTAGAAAGTGGTTCTTTTCAAGGGGGAGATACGTTCTTTTTACAGCCTACCCGACGAGCCTCTCGGGATTTTACTGCTGTGATGGGTGACCCAAGAGAATTAGCGTTTGCCGCAGCAATTCGGACCCTCAGCTCAACCACGAATCAAGGAACAGGATCAATTTCTCAAGGAGATGTTTTTCAGGTGTATGATCAGGTATCGGGGGCTTTATTACCGGCTTTTGCTACATCAGGCCAACTGTCACCACCTATTATTATTAAGTTCACTAGTTTAACAACTTATGATGTGTTGGATAACTCTGATCCTGCTAATCCTAAACAACTAGTGCCGCCTATTCGCAATCAGGTTTTTGTACCTGGGACGCAAAAAAATGTCTTTACTACTGATGTGAATGAAACGATAGGAAGCACTCAGCAACGGGGTACGGGAAGTGTCGGTTTTGTAACGGCTCCAGTGATTAATCCAGTGGCACCTAATCCTGTTAATAATTATCCAGTTCAAAACATTGATATTTTTAAGCGAGACCCTACCACTGGAGTAATTACTACAACCAATGTAACTACGGTGCTCAATGCTTCAGCTCAGGAAATTGCTAATCAACTGACTCAAGTGGATGGAGTGACTGCCAATGCTTTTAATCAGGTGGAGTTAAGGAGTATTACAGGAGCTGCTGGCAGTGCAATGGAGTTTTTTCTGAACGGGGAAGATTTGACCAATCCTGCCTTAGGGCCTGTACCAACACCTGATACCAACCCATTATTGAATCAACCATATATTCAGTTTTTGGCTGATAGAGTAAATAATAATGGTAATTTAACCAATCAGGGGATTCGAGCAGTAGTTTCTGAATCAGGAGGGCCACCACCGATCCCCACATTAAAAATATTTGCAACAACTGGCGTAGACTTGGATGTAGGATTACGAACATCTATCGGGGCGGGCAGTGTTGAAGTCACCAATGGTGAAGCGGGTGGTTCATTTTCTAGCCAAACGTTAGATGGTGCTGTGGCGGGTGCAGGTAATCAGCATGTCACGACCATTGGTGGTAGTATCGATGTCACTATGGCGGATGGCGTTACTATGCGTACAACACCCGTTGTGAGTAACTTATTTGGTGATACCGCTTCGTTCAATTTTGCGCAAAAGTCTTTTAAGGGCTACCAGGTTACAGTTCAAGGTAGGCCGCAACCCAATGACACCTTTACTATCGATTTTAATAGTAATGGCACGTCTGATAATCGCAATGGATTTAAGCTAGCCAATTTAAGTACGGATAAAACCTTATTTAATGGCACCACCAGTTATGCTGAAGGTTATGCGCAATTTATAGAGTTTGTTGGGGTTAATGCGAGTCAAGCAGATATCGATAAGGCGGCAAGTGAAACCTTATTAGCACAAACGGAAGGGGTTAGACAGTCAGAATCAGGGGTCAATTTAGATGAAGAGGCCTCTAACTTAATTCGGTTTCAACAGGCCTATAATGCTTCTGCTCAATTGGTGAATGTGGCCAGGGAATTATTTGATACCCTGTTAAACAGTGTATAGAGAAGCTCATTATGCGAATTTCAACAGTTGATATATTTAGATTAGGCATTAATCAAATACAAAAAAATAGTGCTGAGTTATTAAACACTCAGCAACAGGTTGCTACAGGACGACGGGTGGTAACCCCTGGTGATGATCCGGTGGCTTCAACAAAAATTGTTGCGATTCAACAAGAGCAGGCAATTGCAGCACAATATCGGCGTAATTTAGATGCAGCAGAGAATAGTTTGAAAATTGAAGAAGCTGCACTGCAAGGGATTAAAAGTGCTTATCAGCGGGTTAGAGAGCTTACCGTTCGAGCGGGTAATGGCAGTTTAAGTGTGACAGATAAGGCTGCTATTGCAGATGAAATAGAAGTTAGACTGAATCAACTACAAGACTTATTTAATCGTAAAAATGCAGATGGGATATTTATCTTTGCTGGGTTTCAGGCCAGTCAACCGCCTTTTATTGAGAAAGTCGGTGGTGGATTTGATTATTTAGGTGATGAAGGCCAACGCTTTCTACAAATTGCTGCCAGTGCCACGGTAGCGATTAATGACAGCGGTAAAGATTTATTTGTGGATGTGGCAAGTAACCAAAAAACGTTTTTAACCTCAGCTAATCCTAATAATACATCTGATCCACCAGCGAAAATTACAGTAGGACAGGTGGTCGATCAAGATGCACTAGATGCCTTTTATCCTGATGATTTACTGATTACGTTTAATCCAGAAACGGCTGTTGTACCAAATGGTGCTAACTATACTGTTACCACTAAGGAAGGAGGGGTCACGTTAGCCAGCAATATACCGTTTCAAGGAGGGGAGTCAATATCCTTTAATGGTATGGCTGTCGTAATTGAGGGCACCCCTAATCAAGGCGATACATTTTTTGTAAATACCAGTGATAAGCAAGATGTGTTAACAACCGTAAAACGTTTGCAAGATGGCTTAAATAACGCACAAAACGACGGACCAGGTAGGGTAACTTTACAAAAGCTATTGGATGATACACTGGTTAATATGGATAATGCGATTGCTAGTTTACTTGAAGTACAAAGCCAGGTAGGAGGGCGATTGAATATTATCGATAGTACACGGGCGCAAAATGAAGAATTTAATATAGTCAGCGAGGAGTTTTTGGCAGAAATTTTGTATGTTGACCAAGCTGAAGCCATTAGTCGGTTATCGCTCCAGAATTTCTTATTGCAAGCAGCTCAGCAGAGTTTTACGACCATTAGTAACCTTTCTCTATTTAATAATTTATAGGGCTTGAGCAAAAAACTGATACATCCCAAGGAAAGCGAACGGATTTTGCTGCTCAAACTGATCCCAGGCTGTAAGGTCTAGCATACTTGCTGGGTTAGGAAACAGTTTTTGAAATTGGGTAAATAACTCATGACTTCTAAAGTAAAAACCTCTGAAGGCTAATGAATGATCTTTTAATAATTTGGCTATTTCCAGTGTTGTATAGCGATGTTCTTGTGCATGAAACAATAAATCACGACACATACTGGTTGAATAAAAGTCACTCACTTTAATGCAGGTATCAAACTTGGATCGTTCTTCGGTTAACGCCCGGTAACGAAACTGGCGAATATTAGCTAGAGTAGGAGTGAGTTCGTTACTGGCGCGAAATTTTTCAATCTCTTGGCGTGCAGTTTGGCTATAAAGACCTAATTTCATTACCCCTTGCTTGACCAGTAATTCACGTAAAACAGCCAGACCATCAGCGGGTCTTTCCATATGGTGGAGTACTCCCACACACTCAATAATGTGAAATTTTTCTTTCAGCGCATTTAACTGCAGAATATCGCCTTGGTAAAAACTAATATTTTTAATCTTGAAGTGATCAGCCATTAGTTTGGCATAGGCTAAACTTCGGCTGCTAAGATCAACCGCAATAATTTGCAGGTCAGGAAATAGTAATGCTTGACTAATGGGGTGTTTACCTGTGCCGCAGCCTGCTACCAGCATTTTCAGTGATTTAGTTGAAAATTTAGGTTTGGTAAAAGGTGGCTTATCAATATGATAGTACTTGATATAATTACAAGGGCTTTTTAACTGAGTGACTTCTGTCCACCGGGGGTAAGGATTTTCTTCATACTGAGCTTTAACGGCAGAGGAGACAGGATTGTCAATGGCTGTTAGTTGAGGGATGGTCTTTGCCAAAGCGGCTTCCTGATATTGTTGATACAGTATTTTTTCGATGCAAGGCTGCATCTCCTGTGGCCAGTCGACTAATGAGTAATGTAATAGTTGCTCGAAATAGGGTTGTTGAGATATTGGTTCATACAATGATACCAATAAAACCAAGCCGGCAATTTGCTCTATGCTGGTATTAGACTCTTTCAGTAAGTTATGGGTAATTTGTTGAATAGAGTCAATGGTTGAGGCTTCATCATTACTAATAAAACTGACGTATTCATTCATGTAACCTTGCAAGGCAAGAGCGCATAGTAGCTTAGTGAAATGCTGAGGAATTTCGCTCAGTTGGACAATAGTATTGAGCAAGTTGTTGCGTACGGCCAGTAAAAACAACTCAATATCAGGGTCTATAATGATAATTCTTTGTAATGCTTCAATCAGAAATTCATCTTGTGTTATATCGTTTAAGTCAAGTGATATAGTGTCAGTTTGCTTTTCAGTCAGCTGATACTTGAATTGAATGAGTGAAGTAATGAGAGTCGCTATTTCTTTACTATCGAAACGGTCATCTTTTAAATAGTCTATGGCACCTTGAACTAATGGTTCACTGTATTTCGTTGCTTCAATATGCTGCAAACATTGTCTTGCTTTAATAATGAGCTGTTTATTGAAAGTAAAGTTATTGGCTGCTTTAGAAAAATTGTAAAAGGCTTCGGTGAACTTACATTGAATATACTGCGCCTCTGCTACCAAAACAGCAAGCAGTGGATTAGGGGGAGACATTTTATCAAGTATTATCACTGTATTGATTATGTCATCAGTTTTTCGATTACATAAATACATGCAGGCATCACGTAAATTGATAAGATAACTGGATTTAATGTGAGTACTTTTTGCTAATATTTGACTAAGCCCCTTAACGTTACCTTTTAGCAAATGGAAGGTGATATTTGCTAAAAAGATAGCAGGGTCATTACAATTTTTTGATTTTATAATAAGGGATAACAGAGATTTTTCACTTAGTTGAGCGGTCTGGTTAATCGTCGTTGTTATTAACTGTTCTGTACTTTCTATGTGTGGTTTTGAATTAACCAGATTATTCATTTTGGCTTTACTCTGAATTTAGTTAATCATTACCCCAATTTGAATAAGGCTATTGAGCAGTGTGGCTAAGATAGTGTTTGCTACTTCATTGTTATTTTTGGCTGTTTTTTGTAATTGTTGGGTGAGAGAAAAGTCTAACTTGCCTTCTTGAAGCAGTTTATCGACAACGTTTGCTAGTTCATGTTGAGTATAGGTTCCGTTAAGATAGGGAATAAACTGCTTTAGGTTATCATCGAGTGATAGAGATTCATGATGCTGGGTCGTAAAGACTTCTTGATTATCGCGAAGCTGCTGGCTTATTAATGGACTAACCAGTGGCTTATCACTTATTTGATTGATACATAATGGTGGATTCACTCTGAATAACCTGAGTGAACCTGCCTGAAAGGCTGTGGTAATATCATCGCACAACTGTTGAATATCTTTTTCTAATAAATCAGGCTGTTGTTTATCAATAGATAGACCTAACTTTTGATAACTCTGTTGGAATAGTTCATTAAAACTTAAACTGCATGGCCAGCTTTCTTCTAAGCTTCTTAATGCTGCTTTGGTAATGGGAATGGAGGCGGTGAGTTCGGGAGACACTTTACTGCTTGAAATAAACGGTACATCAGACTTATCGGTTAAGTTAAACTGCTTATCTTTTACTTTAAGGTCGCTCACTAAGCTTAGTAATCTTATTCGTTGCGTTTCTACAATAGGGTTGATCAGGTGTTGATCATGAACCAATAGACTAGAGCGAAAGGTTCGGGCTACCGTAAAGTCATAATACTGCTCTACCATGACACGGTCTTCAGAATAATCCAGAATTTTCTGTTGATGCTCTTCAGGTAGGTTGCTAATAAAATTATCACTAAAGCAGGCGTCACATAAGTAAGTTAATTGATGTTGTTTTGCCAGCGTCATAAAGTCATAAAAGTAGTAGGGGATATTAAAGTCAGCTAAATGCTCATGCAAAATGTAATGATCAGGCACGCTATTTAAATGTTCCAATTGTTGCTCGAGAATGCTTTTAAAAGGATAACTGGCATTATCTACCGCATATTTTGCATACAACTCTACAATGGCTTTGGCATCTTTAACTTTGTTTTCTAAAGGTGACTTTTGTGTTCTGAGGCGCATCAGGTCTTTTACAATGTTTTTGATATGCCAACCTGGATGTACGTTATAGCTAATGTAAGCGATACCAAATTCACTTAAATGTTTTTTGCAGACTTCAAGAATTTTCTGTTGAACCTGCGCGGGTACCCACGAAAAGACCCCATGACAGATAATAAAATCAAACTGACCAAAGTGTTCATCGACTTGCTCTATGCTTAAACTGAGCAGTTTTATATTATTCAGTCTGAGGTTGGCTGCTTGATTGGTGGCAATATCAATCTGATTCTTTGAAATATCAATACCTATAAATTCACTGTCAGGGTAATTCATTGCCATCGGAATAAGGTTGCCGCCCATTGCACAACCGATTTCCAATACCCGACATTGCAGTGGGTTAACCGGTGTAAAACCAAATAATACCCCTAAACTGGCCAAATGTTCTGGATGGGTTTTTACGAAGGGATCACTGCGATACAAGGTTTCATTGTACGCTTGGGCAATGGTTTGAGAGGCATGATCCCCTTCAACTAAGTTACTCATGGTTGAAATTCCATTACATTACAGAAGCAGTCTAGCTTTGTTATTGTTTATTGTTATAAAGCATAGCGCTTTTAGCCACAATGGGTAGTCAAATTTTGCGCCAGTAGAAAAATAAAAAAAACTAGTCGTATATTTTTTGTAAAAGTGAAATATAGGCGTTATTTATTGGCTATTAGGCAGTAAAAAAATCTGACTGACATTGCTTAATAAAGGCAATGTCAGTCAGGGGTCGAGTGTGATACGCTAGCCTTGTAATAATTGTAATACTTGCTGTGGCTGCGCATTGGCTTGGGCAAGTATCGAAATACCCGCCTGTTGTAGTACTTGAGTTCGTGATAGCTCTGCAGTCTCAGCTGCAAAATCAGCATCTTTTATTCTTGAATTGGCTGCTGATAAGTTTTCAGCAGCAATGGCTTGATTCGAAACGGTTGACTCAAAGCGATTTTGAATCGCACCTAAGTTAGCCCGCTGGATATTAATAGACTGCAAGGCATTATCCACCGAATCTAGCGCTTTTAATGCACCTTCTACTGAGGATACATCGATATCCTTAATAAACTGCCCTGACGATGCCCCACCAAAAGTGCCTGCCTGTAAGCCATGGTTGGTTAAGCCATTGGCATTATTGGTGGTTAATACAATAGGGCTGGCGGACGATAAGCGTAATGAAGACTCATAAGTTGCCTGGGGTTCGGCACCACCAGGGTCGGTATCGACGAGTCCGGTGACAGCGGGCGTTAGTGTAGTATAACTAATGGTAATATTTCGTCCATCTTCCGCCAGTAGTTGTACACCGCCTGTATTACTGCCGGTATCAATTGCCATTACGCCAGTTTGTCCTGCAATAGCATTAATAGCATTGACGACAGTAATCCGGCTTTCTTCGGCATCGGTTGTCGTGGTAATACCAGTAGTAATTACCCCATTAATAGTTATAGTGCCAGTTTTGGCTGCCGGTGTCATAGCAGAACCATTAACTAAATTAGGATTAGGGGTAGCAGTAACCCCGGTACGCTCACTGACTTTATTAATTGCTGCTGCTTTGGTGATAGCACTGCCAGCTTTATTCATATTAGACGCTGTGTCATCCAGGGTATTACCGGCAGGCACAGGAACATCGTTTATTACAATATCGCCATTCATCAAGGCTGGCGCATCATCTTTTGCCGTTGTTGCAGTGTTACCATCAATCGCAGCAAGTGATGATAAAAAGGCCCCTGTACCAGCATAAGTGCCTTCTGCTAATCCTACATTTTGGTTAAGTTGTCCGTCTGGCCCTTGCTCAATTTTGATGGGTGAACCATCTCGGGAAATTAAAGTAAAGCCACCTGCTGCAGTACCATTAAGTTCTTCAGTGGCTGTTGGTGGTGAGCCTGCTGCAATGATACCGCCCCCAATGGCAGGTAAACCGGTTGCAGCTGGAGTTACCCCTGCATTGCCATAAACAAGGGTGATATTACGTCCATCTTCAGCTTCTAAAATAATACCGGATTGATCAGCTCCTGTATTGACTGCCACCACACCTGTTTCTGCAGAGCGCGCGTTAATTGCAGTTATCACGGCATCACGATTAGCGTTACTTGATAAACTGGTGTTAGTTGCTAACGCAATAGTGACGCCATTTAAGAAAATATCCCCTGCTAGAGTTGCGACAACCTGACTAGTGCCTTCAACGGTATTGGTTAATACTTCTGCAGTAACCCCTGTTTCGTCAGATTTAGAGTTGATAGTAGCGATTTTGGCAATGGCACTGGCACTCTTGTTTGCAATCGATGCAGTATCTGCTGTGGTTTTAGAACTGGGGATAGAAATACCATTAATTAATAAATCCCCTTGGGCAATGCTGGAATTAGTGCCTCGGGCACTGACACCAACAGACTGAGAAGCACCTAATTCATCAACCCGTGCACCATCTATACTAAAGGTGACGTTTTCACCTTCATTGGCACCAATTTGAAAGGTGACTTCAGTGAAAGTGCCGTCTAATAACAAGGTACCGTTAAAAGCAGTTTGTTCTGATACCCGTTGAATTTCTTTTTTCAACTGTTGAACTTCGGCATTGAGTGCTTCACGGTCTTGGCCACTGTTAGTGGCATTTGCAGATTGCAGGGAAAGGTCACGAATGCGAAGTAAATTCTCTTTCATGGCTCCCAAGGCACCTTCAGCGGTCTGGGAAAGAGAAACTCCATCGTTGGCATTGCGGATAGCCACATTCAAGCCGCGAATTTGAGCATCAAATCGAGTGGATATAGCAAGCCCTGCTGCATCGTCTTTAGCACTATTAATGCGTAAACCTGATGACAAGCGCTGCAAGGCAACAGCGCTTTCTGCTTGTGAGGTATTTAAATTACGCTGTGCATTTAATGACGGAATGTTGGTATTAATGACTTGAGGCATAACCTCCCTCCTACTAACTGCTTACCCGTGGTGATTACGCCATTTGTTTAACGTAAGCTGTATCTTTGAACGGGTAATTTACTACCGGAGTACCAAGCGTACTTTGGCTGAGGAATTGGGATTCAAAGGCTATGCCAATATAATTGCCAATAAGTTATTGAAATAAATCTTTTATTAAAATCAAATAATTAGATTATTGCTAGGATATTAATAGCTAATCATAACAGGGATGTCAGCATCACTGTCAGTCAAAAGAGGCAGTTTTTTGCCACTTAAGCAAAAAACTGGAGTGATTATTAAATGGCTAAACTGAAAAAAGATAGTTGCTGCTGGCTTTAATCACATAAACTGGTACAAATGTTGTTAGAGGTGCCCTTAATAACGATTTTTAAATAACCCATCAAAGGTACGTCACATTATGTCTGTCGTCAATGATCCACAGGACTTGGAACAATTTGAAACTGCTGTACATTTAATGCAACAAAATCAATTAAATGAAGCCAAAAGACTATTAGTCCAGTTATTGGAAAAAAATCCAGCGAATGCCGCTGTACAACATAAACTGGCAGAAATTTACTTGGCGATAGAACAATATGATACCGCATTGCCCTATCTTTTAGAGGCTGTTCAGTATGATCCAAATAATGCCTATTATTTATATCGACTTGGTTATCTGATGTTAAAAATGGGGCATATTGATCAATCGATAAAATCGCTAACCCTGGCAACTAAAATAGATCCAACCTTGGCAGAGCCTTACCCACTATTGGGTACGCTTTATCAGAACCAGGGTAAAGACCAGGAGGCGTTGAAATGTTATCTAGCCAAAGCTGAGGAAGTGAAAATTCCTGAGATATTTGAAGCAATCGGTCAACTTTATCAAAAGCAAGAGCAATTTAGTCAAGCCCAAACCTATTACACTAAAGCACTTGAGTTGCGTCCAGATATGGCAACTGCTCAAGCAAGTCTGGCCAGTGCGCTAGTTGATCAGTTGCTTCAAGAATGCCGCTATGATCCAGCAACAGCAGCAACAGTTCGTTCGCTTTGTCAGCAACAGGCAAATACGCCTTTGGTTAAACGAACTTTGGCCAACCTTGAAGGGCTAGAAGGAAATTCAGCCAGTGCAATTAAGTATTATCGGGAGGCACTTGAGCTAAAACCAGATGATAAAGCGGTGCGGGCTAACCTGGCAATTACATTATTGCGTAGTGGCCATTATCAAGAAGGCTGGCCATATTTACGTTGGCGGCAAGATTTATCCTCTCATGATCATGGATTTATTAGTAAAACCATTGCAGGGGTTTTAGCACCTCAATGGCAAGGCGAACAAAAACCAGGCATGACATTGTTAGTGACTTCTGAGCAGGGAGTGGGTGATCAAGTACTGCATGTACAACACTTGGTACCTTTACTGAAAGCCGGTATTAATATAGTACTGACTTGCAATGTAAAGCTGGTGAGTTTGTTTCGACGTTCTTTTCCTGAAATAACCGTGTTACCTGATAACGAGCCAGTGCCCACTGATTTACAAAGCCGCATTGATGCCCAAGTTTTTTTATTGGATGTGCCTTATTTGGTTAAGTTGGATCTGCCTAATTATCAAGCGCCTAAGCACTATATAAAAGCACACCCAAAACTAACCCAACAGTTTCGTCAGGATATGATTAAAAATAATAGCCAAGCGCAATATCATATAGGTGTTGCCTGGCAAAGTAGCAGTGGTTCTTCAGGGGCTGGCAAGTCAATTGCACTGCAAAAGCTCATGTCACTATTAACCGTACCAAACTGTCATTTTGTCAGTATTCAGTATGGTGAAGCGGTACAAGAAGCGTTGGATTTAGAAACTAGCTTGATATCTGTGGATACGTCATTTAATCCGTTTGATGACCTAGAAAAGGCTGCGGCTCAAATTGCAGCACTGGATAGAGTGATTTCTGTATCAAATGCAGCAGTGCACTTGGCAGGAGCTTTAGGTATTCCTACTTGGGTAATGACTCAGCATGTGCCGTTATGGCACTGGTTTGAAAAGCGTGAGGATAGCCCTTGGTACTCCTGCGTGCGGTTGTTTCGACAGCCTAGCCATGGTGACTGGGAAAGTGTCATTCAGCAGGTTTGCTATGAGTTGCAACAGTTAACTACAGATTAGCGCTGACTGGCCGATACCAAAATAAATAGCATTAACTAATGGGGAGGCGGTGATATGATCCGGGTATTTATTGGTTATGATCGTGCCGAAGCGGCTGCATTTAATGTTCTTGCTCATAGTATTCATGCTCATGCTTCACAGCCTGTGTCAATTACGCCATTAATGTTGAGTCAGTTGCATAATATCTTTACCCGTGAACGAGATCCTTTGCAATCCACGGACTTTTCTTTTTCCCGCTTTTTAGTGCCTTATTTATGTAACTACCAGGGATGGGCCATTTTTGTTGATTGCGATATGATAGTGAAGGAAGATATTAATGCGTTGTGGTCACTTCGTGACAGTCGCTTTGCTGTACAAGTAGTGAAACATAACCATGAACCAGCAAGCCAGCGAAAATTTTTAAATCATGTGCAGACTCGCTATCAAAAGAAAAACTGGTCCAGTGTCATGCTGTTTAATTGTGAGCGCTGCAAAGCATTGACTCCAGACTATGTTAATCAAGCCTCAGGGCTAGAGCTGCACCAGTTTAAGTGGTTAGGAACTGACGATTTAATTGGTGAATTACCTCGTCGCTGGAATCATTTAGTTGGCTATGATGCCCCTAAGGACGATATTGCGCTGTTGCATTATACGGAAGGTGGCCCCTATTTTGATGAGTATCAGCAATGTGAGTATGCCGAGGACTGGTTTGCTGCCCGTGATCGTATGCTATTTGTGGCCCAGGGGGTTCGAGCAGCAAAATTAAAAAAACATAAAACAGATAAGCATCATGGGGTACATGCAACGACAGCAGCTTACACCCAAAAAGGATAATAAAACGTAGAGGATGTCGAAAAAAATTCTGTTATTAGCCAGCAAACCACTAGGATTGCTGGCATGTAAACAGTTATATCAGTGCAGAACATCCGACCAATTGGTCGTTATCACTTTTACTGATCAACATGATCCCCGCTCATGTTTTGCCAATTTTCAACAATTTACCAAAGACCATGGAATTGAGTTAATCGTTGTTGCCAATCAGCAGGAAACCAATGAGCGGATTACAGCATTGCAGCCTGATTTATGCTTTGTTGTGGGATGGTACTGGTTGATACCTGAGTCGGTATTAAACTTGGTACCCATGGGGTTTATAGGTTTACATAATTCACTACTGCCCAAATACCGTGGCGGCTCGCCCTTGGTATGGACACTGATTAATGGTGACGCTTATGCGGGTTTTTCGTTTTTTGCTTTAACGGCTGGAGTTGATGATGGGCCGATTTGGGCGCAAGCTAAAGTAGCAATTGGTGAAAGTGATACCATTGCAGATTGTTTAGATAAATTAGCTGAAAAATCAATTAACCTACTCGCAGACATATATCCGCAAATAATCTCAGGGCAGTTGCAACCACAACCACAAAACCATGAGCAAGCCAGTTATTGTGCGTTGCGCCGAGCGGAAGATGGACTTATAAACTGGCACTGGCCTGCTACCCGTATGATTAATTTTATTAAAGCCCAAAGTCAGCCTTATCCGGGGGCATTTACTGAAATAGATGGCAAGCAGGTTATTATTTGGCAGGCACAACCATTTCCTTACCCATATTACTCGGTACCAGGGCAAGTACTATTGATTGAAGGTGATCGAGTGACGATTGGTTGCGGTGATGATACTGCAATTGTTGTTGATCAAGTAGAGACTAATGGTCAGTTGTTGCCTGCAAGTGATATTTTTAAGTCAATTAAACAGCGGCTTTAATGTACTCATAGGTTGTTTCTTATGAAAAACTTATTGGAACAAGTCGTTTATTGCTTCTGTTAATCGTTGATCTTTGAACACTTGCTCGAACGACTTGTCGTAATCATCAACGATTTTTTTTATGCCTGGCATTTTTTTCGACCAACATACATAGATATAACCATTTTTGAAATCAGGGCCTGCACTTGAAAGTGCGTATTTTAGTTTAGGGAACTTTTGTCTGTATTGATATTTCAGTACTAATGGGTTTTCAAGGATAAGATCTACTCTTTTATACTCAATTAATTCAAAAAGTTGTTCTATTGAATCGACCTCAACTAAAAAGGTCTTTTTTTCTTTAATAGAATTTATCAGTGTATCACTTAAAGCGAAATTGCGAATTACTCCTACTTTAAGGTTTTCTAAGTCTGATGGAGTTCTTACAAGCAGCTTTTCGGATTGTTTTTTTATAAAGTGGGGACCTGCGTCCAACATTTTCTTGGTAAAATAATAATAGTCTTCTCGTGCTTTAGTATGCCAACAGCCTAATAAAGCATGGTATTTACCCACTTTGGTAAGCGCTAAAGCCCTAGCCCATGGTAAAAAGTCTACGGTGAGTGAATGCCCTAGCGGCTTAAGTGTTTCCTTGACTATATAAGTGAGTATTCCATCATTTTCAACTGTAGGAGAGTAAAAGGGAGGCCAGTCTGAAGTGGCTACTCTAATTTTTTCAGCACATATGCTATAAGATAGCAGCAAACAAATTAATAGTGTTATAACAGGCTTCATACTCTTTCTCCTTATATACTCTTCGCGAATGATTTTTAGGCTTTGTTACCGTCGCTTTTCCCCCCAGTCATTTAGGTTATCTAAACTCCTGGGGCTTCATCGTTCAGTGGTATCGCCTAAATAATCCTTCGCTGTGAGTCTATACCGCTTTCTCTTTACACCAAAAAATGACTCGCAAGTGGTATATTTTAAACTTAAGTAGAAAAAGTAAATATTTGAAAGGCTAAAGTGCGATTTGATTAGGCTAATGCAGTTAGAGGTACTCTTTAATTGCATCCACTACTTGATCAACCGGTACGTCTTTAAAGCAGGGGAGAGTAATGGTTTGTGTTTGTAATCGCCTAGCATTAGGCTGGATACTTTGGTATTTCTGCTGATAATAAGGAGTTGCGCTTAAACAATAGGTACCTAACGTCGTTTCTATCTGCTTTTCCCTTAATGTAAGCACTAATTGATCACGGTTGATGGTTGTAGGCACTTTAAATACGACAGATTGACAGTTAAAGGTGACATTATCAGCGATTGCCTGGGGAATAAAACCAAGTGAAGCGAGTTCATGGATATACTGCTGTCTTACTTTATTACGCTGGATAATAATGTCATTCAGTTTGGGCAGTTGAGCTAAAATCATCGCGGCTTGTAATTCAGACAGCCGATAATTATAACCGGCCACAATAAAATCCAAGGCTATGTTATTTTGACTACCACTAGCACCATGGTTAAGTAGAACTTTTAGCTGTTTAGCCAAATGTTCATTATTGGTTGTAATGGCGCCTCCCTCGCCAGCGGTAATTAGTTTACGGGGGTGGAAGCTAAAACAGCTAAGATCAGCAATCGACCCACAAGGCTGATTATTTTCATCGCTGCCAATGGCGCAGGCGGCATCTTCTATTAACCATAAGCGTTGTTGTTGACACCACTGTTTAATAGAGCATAACCCAGTGGGGTTTCCAAAGCAGCTAACAAAAATCACGGCCTTGGTTCTGGCAGTATATTTATTTTCCAGGTCGCTGAGTTGCAAATTATATGTGTGTAAATCAACATCGGCAAAAACCGGGGTGGCACCACAGTTTTCTACTACATTCGCTGTCGCCGGAAAAGAAAAATCAGCAATAATGACTTCATCACCATGACCTACCCCTAATACAGCCAGTGCAGTACTGAGTGCGGTGGTAGCAGAAGAGGTAGTAAATGCATATTGACAGTTAAGCCGGTGAGTCAGCGTTGCTTCCAGTTGGGCAATATAGTGACCTTTACTGAACTGGCCTGATTGAAAAATCTCAGCAAACGACGTTTCTACATCAGAGAAAGTAACATAAGGTTTAATTAGTCTGATCATTGTGTCTTGTAATCATTTGAGATGGGTATACCATTCGATGGTTCTTGCCAGCCCTTCTTTAAACGGCGTCACCGATGGAGTAATTAAACAATGGAGTTTTTTATTACTGGCCTGATGGGTCATCACATCAGCAGGCCTGGCCGATTTTTTGATAATGTCACCGGTATAATCCATTTGGGTACATAACTCGGTAATGAGCGTTTTGATTGACAGTTGATTGTGACTGGCAATATTCACACTGTCACCGGCAGGTAACACCGAATAGAGTTTAATAATTGCATCGACAGTATCTTGTACATAAATAAAATCCCTGGTTTGTTCACCACTGCCATGTATTTCAGGCGCTTGACCAGCTAAAATACGGTTAATGGTTAAGGGAATAATACTGGCTAACTGTCCTTGGTGGTTTTGTCTCGGACCATAATTATTAAATGGCCTAACAATAAAAGCATCCAAATCAAACATGCGAACATAAGCCTCTACCGCCAGATCTGCAGCGGCTTTACCTGCTGCATAGGTAGTGGTAGGGTTACGAGGGTGTTTCTCATCCATTGGGGTATATACTGCAGTACCATATACTTCTGAGGTTGAAAAATGACAAAGGGTTTTAAACTGTTTCTGGCGTAACAGCTCTAATAAGTTAATAATGCCATGGGTATTGGTGCTAAATGCATCGGCTGGATTAATAAAAGAATAATTTAATGCTTTAGTCGCACAGTTAAACACGGTATCTATTGTATATTCATTAAAGAGAAAGGATAGGGTGGCAGGTATTTCAATATCACCTTGTAAAAATAGTCCGCCTTGATTAATGGCTTTATTCAGATTGGCTGTATTACCTAAAAATAGATTATCAATGGCAATCACTTGTTTTGCACCGGCAGTTAACAATTGGTCAACTAAGTGGCTACCAATAAACCCTGCACCACCGGTGACTAAGATGGTTTGATTAACTAGAGCGTTTCGCATATTTACTTAGCTTTTAGTGATTGTTGTGGAAATAATGGTTGAATGGATTTGCTCACATATTATTGCTGCTGTGAGAGCTTGCTCAACGCCAGGAAATGGGACATAGCTACCCTGACAATTAGCAATAAATGTTTTTAATTCTTTTAATAGTGCTTCTTGTGGTGGTACGGCAACAGACTCCACTGTCGCTGAAATAGTATAAGGTTGGTGTTCATTTTGAAATACTTGAGATTGGCGATTAATGACAATTTCTTTCCTTAATAAATCACAATCAATAAAACGGTCGATACAAGTTGCTTGAATCAGTCTATTTTTTTTCTCAGTTAAAC
Organism: Spartinivicinus marinus; assembly: GCF_026309355.1. Lineage (NCBI taxonomy): Bacteria > Pseudomonadati > Pseudomonadota > Gammaproteobacteria > Oceanospirillales > Zooshikellaceae > Spartinivicinus > Spartinivicinus marinus. The sequence goes on along the minus strand of NZ_JAPJZK010000001.1, from coordinate 6,189,313 downwards.
GACTGGCTAGAACTCTTGAAAAAGCGCCATTCTTATGAATAAAGGTAGCGGAAGCGAAACCAACTTTGCCACAGGGCTCAATCAAACCGTTAGCACGAATTTCTGCTACTGGTCCGTTCAGTAACAGTGCGAGATCAATATCATGAACCATTAAGTCAGAAATGACATCAACATCACTGATTCGTGAACTTAATTTATTGGTACGAAAAAAATCGATATTGATTACTTGGCCACTGTTTTGAAGAATATTGTTTAACTCAACAATGGCAGGACTAAATCGCTCAATAAAACCCACTTGAATGGTTAGCTGGTTTTTTTTAGCTAGGTAAGCAATGGATTGGATAGACTTAATACTATCTGTTAAGGGTTTTTCTACAAATAACTGATTCACATACTGACTGCATAACTCAATGTAATAGGCATGGGTCGAGGTGGGGGTGGCAATGACTACTGCATCGACCAGTGGGAGCAGTGCATGGAGGTCAGTTCCACAACGAGTTTGGTATTGGTGGGCTAGTGTCTCCATTCGCTGCTGATGGGTATCAAACACAAATATCAAGTCTACTGCACGCAGCATAGCTAAAATGCGCAAATGATTTTGGCCCATTTTGCCCAGGCCAAGCAGCCCAATACGAATAGGGGGCATTGACTGATTCAACACGTTACTACCTTTTATCATTACTACAGGGTTGACAGTTAACTCGATGGCCAGCTTTATTGACATAACCTATATGACGAGCAGGATTACCTATTACCAGTGAAAAAGGAGCAACATCATGTGTAACCACTGAACCTGCAGCAATCATGGCATATTCACCAATGGTGATCCCACAAATAATAGTGGTATTGGCACCAATACTGGCACCGGTTAATACAACTGTTGGGCTTATTTGCCACTCCTGGTTGAATGCGCGAGGCACTTTGTCATTGGTAAAACATACATGGGGGCCAATAAATACTTCATCATGAATAGTGACGCCATAAAAGATTGAAGCGCTATTTTGAATTTTGCAGCCGTTGCCAATCGTAACATCGTGATCAATATAGACATCTTTACCAATCGTACAATGGTTACCAATTCGGGCATTTTCACGCACTTGGGTATTGATCCAAATGTTGCAGTTTTTACCAATAATTGCGTTTTCATCAATGGTTGCGGTTTTATCAATCATTTGATTATCGGTTATGTTGTTACTATGCACGCGTTTATCTGCAAAATCCTCGGCAATAGTTGGGCCAAAAACAGTCAAGGATTGGGTTGGTTCAGTCTCTTTCAAATTACTCGCGGCTAATAATCTCTATCGGCCAGTGGAACTAATCACTTTAACGATTTGATTAATGGTTGTTTTATCTAAATAAGGATGCATAGGCAGGCTGAACAGGGTTTGAGCTAGCCTTTCAGCCACCGGCATATCCCCTGGTTGATAACCTAAATATTGCAGGGCAGGCTGTAAGTGCAGGGGAATAGGGTAGTAAAGTTGATAAGGTATTTCATGGCTCTTCAGGGCTGCACAAATAGTTGATCGTTGATCCAGGCTGTTGGTTTTTACCGTAAATTGTGCCCAAGCACTTTGTTTTTGATCTGTAGTAAAAGAGTCATTGATACATTGAGTGGCTAAGCCCATTTCTTTAAAAGCCGTGTGATAGTGATCGGCAACGGCTTGCCGCTGTTGCAGTTCATCGGGAAAAATAGCCAGTTTCTCAATTAAGATAGCTGCTTGTAGTGTATCCAAACGACTATTGAGGCCTATTTGGATATGCTTGTTGCTTGTTGATCCTTGCCCATGGCTGCGAATAGAACGTAATGCTGAATCAAGCCTGTCACTGTTGGTAAACAAGGCACCACCATCACCATAGCACCCTAAAGGTTTGGCTGGGAAAAATGAGGTTGTTGTTATGTCATTGGCAAGCGTACCGACTTTTTGTCTATTTAAACTGCCGCCGAAGCTTTGGGCTGCATCTGCAATCACAAATAAATTGTATTGGTCTGCCAGTTGGTTTATGGGTAAATAATTACAAGGTAAGCCGAATAGATCTACTGTAATAATGCCGGCAATACGAGGATTATTTGGCAGCAGGTGCTGGAGTGGCTTTGGCAGTAGTTGTTGATGATGATAAAAGTCACTAATAACTGCCTCTAGCTGAGTATCATCTATAGTAAAGTCATCTGGATTTACATCACAAAACAGTGGAATTGCACCCACTAAAGCAATGGCCTCTGCCGTCGCAAAAAAGCTAAAAGGGGTAGTGATAATGACATCCCCTGGTTTAACTTGTAGTGCATACAGTGCCATGATGAGTGCATCGGTACCTGATGCACAACTAATGGTGTGTTTTACCTTGCAATATGCAGCCAATTGCTGCTCTAGTTCGCTGACTTCTGGTCCTAAAATATATTGACTATGATTGAGTACCTGATTAATACGTTGGGTAATTTTCTTTTTGAGAATGGCTTGCTGCGCTATTAGGTCAATAAAAGGGATCATGTTTGTTGGCTGATTGATAGGAAATGTTGGCAGTAAATCTGAGCACAGCGCTGCTGGTTGGCAAATAACTCATTAATTATATGCTGGTTAAGCCGACTGGCTTGTTGATATTGGTTTGGGTCAGTAGCCAGGTGTAATGCAATATCCCGATATTCATTAACACTGGTTGCTATTGACTGATAAAAGGATTCTGTTGCAATATCTGTAGGAAAATAGGTATTAATTAATGCATCAATTGTAGGGTAATAACTAACATAATTTGGCTGATTAAGCATCACCACCGGTTTGGCTGCCGCCATACTTTCTAGGAGTGAATAGCCACTTCCGCAGGGAAATGAATCGAGAAATATATCAATAACCTGGCAATATAATTTCGAGTTTATCCACCCCACATAATGGCAGCGGGGAGCAACTCCGCGTTCAGTAAAAACCTGTTCAATGGTTGGGTCCAACTCTCGACCCGTAAATAAATAACCAGCGTCTGGGTTAGCCGTTAAAATATCGGCAATACAATTTAGAAACAGTGGGTCATTGAGTTTTTCTTCTCGGGCAATAGTGCCGTATAAACAAGCATAGGGATACTGATGACGTAGTTGTTTTGCAGCAGCTGTTTGGGTTTCATCAAACCAATTAACTGAGGATAGTGTGCCGCCATGCCATTGGATGCCATTGTGCTCGAAGGTCTCTTCTACATGCATACTCGATACATAACCATCAATACTGGGCAGCGAAAAACCATGGAACTTCATCGTCCACCAAATTTGGGTTTTGGCTAGGCGTAAACCAAACGCAAATGACATCTCAGGCACAGACGTTACCCAAACTAGAGTTTGATAGCCTTGAGTATATAAATAAGATTTTACAAATGCATAACGGGCAGAGCGAGGCATTTGCGGGTGCTCAGTTTCAATTTCTATTATTGGTACCTTGAGCGCTTGAAATTGATTGACCATATTGGCGTTGTGGTCGGCGATAGTAATTACCATTGGGCTAATTAATGGTGTAGTTAATTGCTGATGGCCAGCGAGAAAACTAATCAGTGCTTCCACATGGGCGAGGGTGCTGCTGGTATGCAAGATAAAGGCAATTTTAGGCAAGTTATTTTCGGTTAGTGGATTGCCTGCTGACCAGTTTTCACCAGCAATCATTTCGTCAACGATTTTTCGATTACGTTGACCGGCTTCATGTAACTGGTTTTTCCAGCGGATAAATGCCTGCTCAAAATGTGTTTCTGACTCTTCCCGCTTAACATAATGTTGATAAATATAGCCTTCCAGAAAAAAAGCTAAGTCATAATGGTCATATTGAGCTGCTGTCAATAGGATAGGTAGCGCATAATTTTCAAAGACTGCTGTTAGCCACTCCATTGGCTCAGTTTTATTAAAGCTGAGTTTATCAAAGGTAAGCTGGATGATCTTACCCGTTTCAGGTCTTAATTGAGGAATTATCCATTGAGTTAAGGCGTTGGCTAATAAGATTAAATATTGATCGCATTGATTGCGTGTTTTCCCAATAATTGCACACAGGTTATTAATGGCATCGGTATTGGTTGGATTAGCCTGAATTGCTTTAGCAAAATAATCCATTGCCTCGTTAGTATGGCCCTGTAATATTGCCACTACTGCTGCAATATTAAGAGCTTGGTCATTATTGGGCTGCTCAAGCAATACTGGTTGGATGATAGCCAGTGCATCAATATATTGCTGCTGACGGACTAGTTGTTCGGCTTGTTGAATAATATGATCCATATATCCTTGAAGCGCCCAATTGTTTGTATAAAGCATTTATTGTAGTTAGCATTATGCTCCTTTTATATGACCTTTTTGTTATGCGTCATTAGCCTTGTAATAATTGTAATACCTGTTGTGGTAGTGCATTGGCCTGTGACAACATGGCAATACCCGCCTGTTGTAGTACTTGAGTTCTGGCGAGTTCAGCGGTTTCTGCTGCAAAATCTGCATCTTTAATCCGTGAGTTGGCTGCTGATAAGTTTTCAGAGGCCAATGCTTGGTTGGAAACGGTAGATTCAAATCTATTTTGAATGGCACCTAAATTTGAGCGCTGTAGATTAATCGATTGTAAAGCATGATCCACCGACTCTAGTGCACTTAATGCTCCCTCCACCGTAGAAATATCAATGTCTTGCACAAATTGACCAGTTTCAGCTCCCCCAAAAGTACCTGCTTGTAAGCCATGGTTGGTCAATCCATTGGCGTTATTGGTTGTTAGGGTTATTGGTGCGGCAGAATTAAGCCGGATGGATGATTCATAGGTTCCCGCGGTACCTGCAGCGAGTCCTGTATTAACTAAGCCTGTTGATGCAGCTGTTAATGGTGTGCCAGCCGTTGGATAAGTAATGGTAATATTCCTGCCGTCTTCAGCAAATAATTGTACTCCACCTGTATCACTGCCTGTATCAATAGCGATGACGCCAGTTTGACCTGAAATCGCATTGATAGCATTGACCACCGCGAACCGACTGGCTTCGGAGTCAGTTGTGGTATTGATAGTGGATGTTTGAACACCATTAATCGTCAGTACCCCACTGGTTGCAGCAGCCGTCATGGAGCTACCATTCACTAAATTGGGGTTCGGAGTTGCGGTTACCCCGGTTCGTTCGCTGACCTTATTGATTGCGGCAGCTTTAGTGATAGCACTGCTTAATTTATCTTGACTGGAAGCTGTATCATCAAGCGCATTGCCAGCGGGAACAGGCACACCATTAATCACAATGTCGCCATCGCCAAGGGATGGAGAAGCCTGTTTACCTGGGGTTGCGTCTGTATCCACGGCAGCCAAAGAAGATAGAAAAGCGCCCGTACCCGGATAAGTCCCTTCTGCTAGCCCCACGTTCAGGTTAAGTTGGCCACTGGTGCCTTGCTCAATTTTAATGGGGGTACCATCCTTGGAAATTAAGGTAAAACCACCTGACGCGGAAGCGCCTGGTGATGCGGCGGTGATAGCGACTGCACTGGTAATATCAGCCGTCGTACCCACTCCCGCAGTTCCACCGATAGTAGGTAATCCAGTAGCGGCGGAAGTAACATTATCGCCACCACTATTGTTGTATATCAGGGTGATATTTCTGCCGTCTTTGGCTTCAAGTACAATACCAGAAGCATCTTGCCCTGTATTAATCGCCACAACCCCGGTTTGATTGGAAAAAGCATTAATAGCAGATACCACGGCTTCTCGGTTAGCATCGGTTGATAAATTGGCACTTGTTGCCAATGTTATCGTGACACCATTAAGGAGAACATTACCTGCTTTAGTGGCATTGACTTGACTGGTTCCTTCCACTGAGTTTGTTAGTATTTCTGCGGTTACACCGGTTTCATCAGATTTAGAATTTATTGCAGCCACTTTAGAAATTGCGCTGGCACTTTTGTTAGCGACTGAAGCCGTATCAGAGGTGGATTTTGAGCTGGGAATTGGTACACCATTAATTAATAAATCCCCTTGGGCAATGCCGGTGGTAGTGCCGCGGGCGCTGACGCCGACTTCTTCGGAAGCCCCTAATCCATCAACCCGAGCTCCTTCAATATTAAAAGCAATGTTTTCGCCTTCATTAGCGCCAATCTGAAAAGTCACCTCAGTAAAAGTGCCATCCAATAATTGTGTACCGTTATAGTTGGTTTGCTCAGAAACCCGTTGAATTTCTTTTTTTAGTTGCTGCACCTCTGCATTAAGTGCTTCTCGATCTTCTGCACTATTAGTGGCATTAGCAGCTTGTAAAGCGAGATCACGAATCCGAAGAAAGTTATCTTTCATCGCACTTAATGCTCCTTCTGCGACTTGAGCTAAGGAAATACCATCATTGGCATTACGAATTGCTACATTTAGCCCTCGCACTTGGGTATCAAAACGGGTGGAAATAGAAAGGCCTGCAGCGTCATCTCTGGCGCTGTTAATGCGTAAGCCTGAAGATAGCCGTTGCAAAGCAGTGGCATTGGCCGACTGTGATGAATTTAGGTGGCGCTGGGCATTTAACGACGCAATATTGGTATTAATGACTTGTGGCATCACTGCTCTCCTTGTCTATACCCTTCATCAATCGCTTTTAACGCTTGTGTGGCTAAAAACAGTATTTCGGGTATATTTTTCAACCTTGACGGGTTGTTTCGTTAACCTGTAAAAGTGTTAGTGGACAACTGTCTTCGGTTTAATCTCTGGTCTTCGTGGACAATATTTGACTCTCTAATGGCTTAACAAGGACTATGCCAAAGGACTATTTATGCAACTTATTAGGTATAATAAGCTTTGTAAATCAAGTATCTGCTTTTATTTTACGTGAAATAGCTTAAAAAATAGAACCCTGTTGGAGGCAGAAATTTGCCACTAATAAATTGAGTTTTAAGAACTAAAAAATGTAATAAAAAATTAAACTTTTTATTAATTAAGCCGTTAAGGGAATTGTCAATAATGTTGATGTTAGGTGAAATAAATAGAAAGAATAATAACAAGCTAATAATAAAAACTTAATATTAAAAAAGTGACTTATTCTGTCGCGATTAAGTTACGGTTTTATTTCGCTCCACTAACCTTATTAGTAAGGCTGGTGGTGCATTTATTTGTTTACTCATTGTGAAAGCCGTTAATAGACGGTTATAAATAGACGATTATAGATGTGCCACAAATTACCCAATAATATACTCACAGCGAAGGCGAAGAGTATTGGGTAAAGCCTCTCGATCAGCAGGGTAGTATGATCAGAGGTGACTTATGGTTCAGGTTATTAACACCAATATTGCGTCGTTGATTGCACAACGCAATTTAGATCGTGCGGACCGTTTACAAAGCACCGCTCTGGAGCGGTTATCGTCAGGGTTACGGATTAATGGTGCCAAGGATGATGCGGCGGGTTTTGCCATTGCCATTCGCTTTGATAGCAAAATCCGCAGTACGTCTGTCGCCATTCAAAATGCCAACAATGGTATTTCCCTTTCTCAAACCGCCGAAGGCGCGCTCGGCTCTATTACTGAAAGCTTGCAGCGTATTCGTGAGTTGGCGTTGCAGTCAGCAAATACAAGTAATACAGAAGTGGACCGCGGTGCTTTAAATGAAGAAGCCAAGCAGTTGATTGCTGAAATCCAAAGTGTTGCTGTTAATACGGACTTCAATGGTAAAAAACTATTAGACGGTTCTTTTTCCACCACTTTATTTCAAACCGGGCCTGATATTGGTGAAACCATACCCATCGATATTGTTAAAGCAACCACCGACAGTTTAGGCAGTGCCTTAACGGATGGTATTTCATCGACCCGGCCTGCCATAGTTACAGCCTCTTTATCGGGTGATTTACTGATTAATGGCATTTCAGTCGGTGCATCCAGCTCGGTGGATGATAACTTGTCTAGTGTGTCTAAAGATGCCAGTGCAGTTGCCAAGGCGGCTGCCATTAATAAAGTGTCTAGCCAAACTAATGTCAGTGCAACCGTCAATGCCAATAGCGTAGGTTATACCGGGGCGACAGCAACCAATGCCACCGTCAATGGTGGCATCAAAATTAATGGCGTATCTATATCAGTCTCAACCAATACTGCATTATCAGCTGATGTTAATCGGGCGGCCATTGTCACAGTGATTAATAATGTCAGTGGCCAAACTGGAGTTAAGGCTATTGATACAGGCAATACCACTACCGGCATTACTTTGGAGGCCAGTGATGGGCGCAATATTCAATATGATGATAATGCATCTGGACTTGCTGCGGCTGTCGGGGTAGGGCAGGCAGGTGCAGCCACTACCTATGTAGGGACCTTTAGTTTGGTACCAACCAATGGTAAGGAATTTACTGTTGATTTTGGCCGCTCCGAAATTGGCAATAATATTTTTGGTCTTAATGTAGGGACTTTTAGTGGTGGGAACAGCGGAGCAGTGAGCCGACGACTAGTGAGCAGTACTTTAAATGTAGGGGATTTGGTGATTAATGGAACGGCTGTGGGGCAGTCGTTAGCCAGTTCTGATACCGCATCGTCAAGCACAAATGCAGGCAGTGCGATTGCTAAAGCAGCGGCAATTAATGCGGTCAGCACTCAAACCGGCGTGACTGCTCAAGCACTGTCTACCATTGTTTATGGCGGCGCAATTACTACGGGTAATACTCGGAATGAGTCTATCCAAATAAATGGTGTCACTATTAATATTTCATTTAATGCCGCCGATAGTGCCAGTACTATTGTGAATAATGTCATTACAGCGGTTAATAACAGTCAGGGCTCAACGGGGGTGACCGCAGAAACCTTTGGTACTTCATTTCGCTTGGTGGCAAAAGATGGCCGCAATATTATTTTGGAAAATGAATCGGCTAATATTGGCGAAGCAGGTTTTGGTGCTGCAACACTATTTTTTAATAATGCACAAGCAGCCCCCATATTATTACTATCTGCCGGAAAGATTGCCCTAACCACTAATACAGGGTCCATCGCTAATGCTGGTTTTAGGGTGGGTAATTTCGGTAATGTACTATCGGGGCAACTAGTCCAAGATATTGATTTAACCAGCACTACCGGGGCGAACGATGCGATAACTGCAATCGATAATGCGCTTGATCAAATTGCTCTCCAGCAATCCCGGTTAGGGGCTTTTCAAAACCGATTTCAATCGGCTATTGATAATTTATCTATTTTTAATGAAACCCAAACCACTGCATTATCACGTATTCGTGATGCCGACTTTGCTGCTGAAACGGCTAACTTGTCTAAGGCACTGGTATTACAGCAAGCGGGGATTTCCGTGCTGGCCCAAGCCAATGCCAGGCCACAACAGGTTTTAGAGTTATTGCAAGCGGCTGAGTAAACAAACCCTTTCGCACTCCCACCACACCCAGGCATTAACCCTATATGGCATTTTGTTATCAAAAAACATGAACTAATTTTGTATTTTTTGTTAAAGAAATCACATTGATCGCCGTTAACTCAATCAGACAGGTGAGTCGCGATCCATTCAGCAAGCTGCTGGGACCTCGCGTCGACCCTCTGACCATAACCAAGTGATTGGTGATGTAACGGGAGATCAAGCATGCCCCAGATAATAAATACCAATATTGCTTCGCTGAATGCCCAGCGGAACTTAGACTCCTCTCAAGCGGCTACAGACCGAGCTTTGCAACGGCTGTCTTCCGGTTTGAGAATTAACAGTGCTCGGGATGATGCAGCAGGTTTAGCTATTTCGAGTCGTTTTGAATCACAAATTCGTGGTACTTCAGTTGCCATTAGGAACTCCAACGATGGGATTTCACTCGCCCAAACAGCAGAGGGTGCCTTAGCATCAATTACCTCAAACCTGCAGCGGATACGTGAGCTGGCGTTGCAATCAGCCAACGGTAGCAACACTGATATTGACCGCGGCGCACTGAACGAAGAGGTGCAGCAGCTAATTGCTGAAATTGAAAATGTGGCGGTAAAAACCAACTTTAATGGTAAAAAATTACTCGATGGTTCTTTCACTGATACCCGCTTTCAAACCGGTGCCAACTTGGGTGATACCATCGATGTCAGTGTCACTAAAGTCACCACAGATAGCTTAGGTAGTTCTCAAGAGGCAGGTATTTCATCTAACCGGATTGCCGCCAATGCGCTAGCGGCAGGTGATTTGGTGATTAATGGTATTGCGGTGGGCGCTTCATCGGGTGTCGATGACCAGTTTTCAACTGCATCAGAAGAGCAAAGTGCCATTGCCAAAGCCGCTGCTGTTAATAAGGTATCTGACCAATCGGGTATCATTGCAACAGTGGATGGTACTACGGTACAGGGAACTACCTTTGCGTCAGCGGATAAAAACGGTAATGTGAAAATCAATGGCGTCACCATTGAAGTGGCGACAGATGCTGACTTAACCGCACAAGCGAACTTACAAAGTGTTGTCAACTCCATTAATGAAAAATCAGGTCAAACTGGAGTGGTTGCTTCTTTTGATGGTAATGCCACAACGGGGATAACCCTGACTGCAGAAGATGGGCGAAACGTTGTTCTGGCGGATGGAACGGTGGCAGCCAACGCTATAGGGCTTGGGGCTGCAGGCACATTTATCGGTACTTACTCCCTTATTTCTCGTGATGGCTCTGATTTTAGTTTGGATACAACGACCGGCAATATTGACAATGCAGGGTTTGAAGTGGGTACTTTTAGTGGCGTCAATGGTGGTGCGGTAGGCGATGTAGTAGATGCCAACGCGTTAGTGACAGGTGATATTGTCATCAATGGGATTGCCGTTGGACCAACTCAGGCATCGTTTGATACGGCATCTAGTGTGCAGAACAATGCCAGTGCAATCGCCAAGGCTGCGGCAATTAACTTAGTGAGTGATCAAACAGGAGTAACAGCTAAGGCAAATGCAACCTTTGTAGTCAGTGCGGCTATTACAGCGGGTACGGCTGAGAGTGGAGCTGCAACCATTAATGGGACCAGCATCAGTATCTCTTACTCAGATACTGACTCTGTCAGTGATATCCAAAATATTATTGTAACGGCGGTTAACAATGCTTCTGGACAAACTGGTGTTAGGGCAGAAGCGTTTGGTGCAACCCAGTTTAGGCTGATTGCTGATGATGGCCGTAACATTGATGTGACTTCTTTATCTGGCATTACTGCTGGTAACTCAGGTTTTGCAGTGGCAACCACACAAAGCTCTATCTCCTTACTCTCAGCAGGTAAGTTTGAGCTTTCCACTAATACGGGCAGCATTGTTAGGGCAGGCTTCCAAATTGGTACTTTTGGTGGGGGGCAAGATGGGCAGCTGGTTAAGGACATTGATGTTTCAAACGTTGAGGGAGCTAATGAAGCCATTATCTCTGTGGAAAATGCCTTAGCTCAAATCTCAGCACAGCAAGCGGAGCTGGGTGCTGTTCAAAACCGGTTCTTATCAACCATCAATAATTTATCGATCAGTAGTGAGAACCTGTCGGCTGCCAACTCTCGAATCAGAGATGCGGACTTTGCAGCCGAAACCGCTGAGTTATCAAGGGCGCAGGTACTACAACAAGCGGGTATCTCAGTGTTAGCTCAAGCCAACGCAAGACCTCAACAGGTGTTATCACTCCTACAGTAATAACTCAATAATAAAAAAAACAGCCGGACTTGATTAATCAAGTCCGGCTTTAAGCTAAAGGAAAAAAGTTAAATTTATTCAATAATAATTTTTAAAACGTTAACAACAGTAGTCGTACTTAATTAATGATTAATCACTGTAAGTCAATAAAAGGAGATAGAGCAGAGCCAGTAATGCTGTAAATCATTGAGAAGTAAATATAAAAATTGATGATGTATGCTAATTAATATTGATGATGTTTTTGATAACGAAAACATCTAAAATGTTTTTTCCTTATGGCCGCTAACCAACTCAGGAAGGTTAGCCGCGACACTTCAGTCACCTGCTGAGACATCGCGTAGGCCCTCTGACCTGGAATTGTTAGAGGTTAATAAGGAGAACACAGCATGCCTCAGATCATCAACACCAATATTGCTTCTATCATGGCACGTCGTAACTTGGATACCTCTCAAGCTGCTCAAGACCAAGCGCTACAGAGGTTATCATCAGGTTTACGAATAAACAGTGCTAGAGACGATGCAGCGGGTTTAGCCATTTCTTCTCGACTAGATGCACAAATACGAGGAACCTCAGTGGCCATACGTAATGCAAATGATGGGATTTCTTTAGCCCAAACTGCAGAAGGGGCATTGGGATCTATTAGCTCAAATTTGCAACGAATTCGTGACTTAGCATTGCAATCGGCTAATGGCAGTAATACCAGCATTGACCGGGAAGCCTTAAATGCTGAGGTAAAACAGCTGGTCACTGAAATACAAAATGTGGCAGAAAAAACCAATTTTAATGGTAAGAAACTACTGGATGGAACATTTGCAGGCTCTATTTTCCAAACAGGAGCTAACCTAGGGGATACCATCGGGGTAAGTATTACTAAAGCTACTACTGATAGCTTAGGCAGCGCAATAGAGGCGGGTATCTCGTCTAACAGAATAGCTGCAGCTGCACTTACTGCGGGAGATTTAGTGATTAATGGAGTTGCTGTTGGTGCATCTTCTGGTGTAGATGACTCCTTCTCAACGGGTTCTCAAGCACAAAGTGCGATTGCAAAAGCTGCTGCTGTCAACAAAGTATCTGAGCAAACAGGAGTTGTTGCGAAGGTAGATGGTACATCTGTAGCGGGTAACACATATGCGACATCAACTGATAATCAGGGAAAAGGTATTTCAATCAATGGTGTTTCAATCAGTGTTTCGACTGATGCGGCATTATCGACAGAAGCCAACTTGCTGAATGTTGCGGCAGCAATAAATGAAAAGTCAGGGCAGACAGGAGTAGTAGCTTCTTTTGATGGTAATGCAACTACTGGCATTACATTAACAGCTTCTGATGGACGTAATATTGTTTTGGCGGATGGCACAGTGAATACGAGTGCTATTGGCTTGGGAGCTGCTGGTACATTTATTGGGACTTATTCACTTATATCCCAGGATGGCAAGGATATTACCTTAGATACCACAACAGGTGCTATTGATAATGCAGGCTTTGAAGTAGGTAGCTACAGTGGTGTAAATAGTGGTGTAGCTGGTGATAATGTAACAAATGCTGCCTTAGCTACGGGGGATTTGGTAATAAATGGTGTAGCAGTAGGACCAACTCAAGCATCATTTGATACGTCATCGATTGTAGATAGCTCATTTAGTGCAATTGCTAAAGCAGCAGCAATCAACTTAGTTAGTGGACAAACAGGTGTGACAGCTAAGGCCAATACAACTTTTGTGATTAGTGGGGCAATTACTGCTGGCACTGCACAATCGGGAGGGGTTGAAATCAATGGTGTCTCAATTAATGTTTCATATGGGGCTACTAGCTCTGTCAGTGATATACAAAATTTGGTAGTAAATGCCATAAATAATGCCTCAGGGCAAACGGGGGTCAGGGCTGAAGCATTTGGTGCAAACCAGTTTAGACTGGTTGCTGAAGATGGGCGGAATATTCGTGTAGGTGCAGTAACAAACATTACCAATGCTGGTTTTACTGCAACTACAACCACATATAGCTCTGTTTCTTTATTTGCTGGAGATAAAGTTGAGCTTTCGACGAATACAGGACAGATAGGTAGAGCTGGCTTTCAAATAGGTACTTTCGGCGGTGGTCAGGATGGCCAGCTATTGAAAAACTTAGATATCACAACGGTTGCTGGTGCTAATAAAGCTATTCAGTCTGTAGATAATGCCCTTGAACAAATTTCCAAGCAACAAGCAGATTTAGGTGCGATTCAAAACCGATTCCAGTCTGCTATCAGTAACTTAACCATTAATAGTGAAAATTTATCTGCTGCCAATTCGCGGATTAAGGATGCGGACTTTGCGGCAGAAACTGCTGAGCTGTCACGGGCTCAGGTATTACAACAGGCTGGTATTTCGATACTGGCTCAGGCTAATGCCAGGCCGCAGCAGGTTTTATCTCTACTCCAGTAGTGACGTTGCTACAGTAATAGAGGTTGACTTGGCTGTGGGCCGACACCAGGGAACTGGTGTCGGCTTTGGTGTTTGAGAGGTGATGAGGTGAGATATGAAAGAGGTTGATCTGACATCGCCTACCTTGAGAATGGAGGCTGTAACAACGAAGCCTAGTTCACTGCCACCCCAGGTGGTAGCGAGTACCAAGGAAGTGAGTGAAACAAGGAAGGCTGCAAATGTGAGGCAGGATGTAAGCCCCAGCCATGCTGAACGTGCTGTTAATGTTAATACGGGTGATGCAAAGGCGTTGCAATCATCACAACAGCAAAAGCGGCAGCAAGTTGAACTGGCAGTTACCAAGCTGAATGAGTTTGTTCAGGCTCAGCAGCGAGACCTTCGTTTTGATATGGATTCTGCTTCTGGCAGGACTGTGATCACGGTAGTCGATAGAAAATCAGAAGAGGTCGTCAGGCAAATACCTGATGAGTTGGCATTAAAGTTGGCGCAAAGCTTGAATGTTGAAGATGATATTCACTTGTTGAATATACAAGCTTGAAGCATTCATAGCTGATAAAGGCATTCTGCAAAGTGTCTGCAGTAAGTAGCTTGCTTATAGGCTTATTACAAATAGCTTGATAAGAAGGGTAAAGTTTTGCCGCTAATTGCCGCTTTAATGAGTATGCTTAGTAAGTTCCTTCTGATAGAACGTGGGTTTAAATAGGTAGCAGCCATGGCAGGTATTTCATCCATCGGTATAGGATCGGGGGTATTAACCAGTGACTTGATTGATAAGCTGGTTGCTGTTGAAAAAGAGCCCGCTGATAAGCGTTTGACCAGCCGGGAAAACACCCTGAATACTCAACTATCAGAGTTTGGACGAGTGCAAAGTGCACTGGTTGATTTGCGCCTGGCCTCACGTTCACTAGACTCTATGGCCGATGTACTTGCTGTTAAGGCCTCGACTACATCCTCAGCATTTTCAGCAACAGCTTCTTCTGATGCGCCCTTGGGGCAGTTTTCAATAGAAGTCACTCAACTAGCTCAAGCCCACTCACTTGCTTCTAGTGTTTTCACCAATAAAACTGATACCGTTGGCACGGGTACCCTCAGTATTACCGTGGGCACTACCACAAAAAATATTACTATCAATAGCAGTAATAACACTTTAGAAGGTATTCGGGATGCAGTAAATGCAGAGACAGGGCTGGATGTTTCGGCCAGTGTGTTGGATACCGGTTCAGGCTTTCAGTTGGTATTTAATGCGACTAAAACCGGGCTAGCGAATGACATTACCATTAATGTCACCGATGACGACAGCAACAATACCGATATCAATGGCTTGTCTCAGCTGGTGTTTAATGGCACCACCAATAATTTAACCGAAACTGTCCAAGCCAAGGATGCCAATTTAAAAGTGAATGGCATCAGCATCACCCGCTCATCCAATACCGTATCCGATGCGATTGAAGGGGTGACATTAAACCTGACTGGCACCAATACAGGTGCTGCTTCCAGCTTATCAATTACCCGCGATGAAGCGACTATCGTTGATCGGGTTCAGGAATTTGTCGACAAGTTCAACGCTTATCAATCCCTGGTCAACGAATTGACGGCGTTTAACCCTGATACCCTGGAAGCCGGGGTGCTAATTGGTGACTCCACTTTACGAAGTATTACTGCTCAAACCCGAGAAATTCTCAGTGGGGTGGTGAAAGGTTTAGAAACTGCGAGTATTCGAAGCCTGGCGGATATTGGTATCAGCACTCAAGTGTCTGCTTCCGCAGGCTCAAATGATGGTGGAACCTTAATTTTTGATAGTGTTAAATTTAAAACAAAATTAGCAGAGTCACCTGATGATGTGGTTGGTCTGTTTGCTAGCCAAGGTCGTACCTCTGATAATCAGGTGAAATTCTTATCCAATACCGATGCCACCAAAAAAGGCACTTACGCTATTAATATTACGACGGCGGCTACGCAAGGAAATTTAAATGGCGCGGTAGCATTGGGTGGTTCAACGACCATTGATGGCAATAACGATACCCTTAAAATCAAAATTGATGGCACGGAAACCGCTGAGTTAACCCTTGCCCCAGGCAGTTATTCGCCAACGCAGTTAGCGGCGGAAATTCAAAGTAAAATTAATGCCGATAATAATTTAATTAATGCAGGTAAAACGGTTTCAGTCTCGGTGGATGGCTCTAATCAGTTGGTGATTTCCTCTAATACTTTTGGTACTACATCGACCGTTGAAATTACCCAAGTTGATACCAATACTGCGGCCCAGCTGGGACTATCAGTGAGCACTGGCACGGCAGGGGTGAATGTAGCCGGTACGATTAATGGTAAAGCCGCTACGGGTTCTGGCAAAGTGCTAACAGCGGCAGTGGGAGATGATTCGGAAGGCATTCGTTTGGAAGTCAGTGGTACCACCACTGGTGCCCGGGGCACAATCACGTTTATTTCCGGTGTGGCAGATCAATTAATTGATAAAGTAACTTCATTTTTAGCCTCAGACGGTGCCGTGACCACCAAAACCAATTCATTAACAGAAAGTTTGGATGATATTGCCGGTGAAAGGGTCAAACTAGATGAGCGGGTTAATGCCTTTAGAAAACAGCTGGAAACCCAGTTTACCGCAGCGGATATTCAAATTGCTAAGCTTAAAAATACCCAAGACTTTATCAAATCCCAATTGGATGCGTTAGTGGCAAGTAGTAAGAGTGATTGATAACGAGAGAATGAGGTGATCGATGAATGCGTATAATCAACTGAAGCAATATCAGGCAGTGAATCGGGAGACGGGCATTATCGATGCAGACCCACATAAACTGATTCAATTATTAATTGATGGAGCCTTAGAGCGTTTGTTGATCGCCAAAGGTCATATTGAACGCAAGGAAATTGAAGAAAAAAACCGCTTTATTAATAAAGCGATTGAGATTATCGGTGGGCTAAGAAGCTTTCTAGATAAAGAGCAAGGTGGTGACGTCGCTGAAAGCCTATTTAGCCTTTATGAGTACATGGAATTTCGCTTATTTGAAGCGAATGCTTCTAATAGCCCGGAGCTGGTCGAAGAAGTAATTAAATTATTAAGGGAAGTGAAAACTGGTTGGGATGGTATTCGTGAGCAAGTGGC
Source organism: Spartinivicinus marinus (assembly GCF_026309355.1). Classification (NCBI taxonomy): domain Bacteria; kingdom Pseudomonadati; phylum Pseudomonadota; class Gammaproteobacteria; order Oceanospirillales; family Zooshikellaceae; genus Spartinivicinus; species Spartinivicinus marinus. Next base: position 6,172,244 of record NZ_JAPJZK010000001.1, on the reverse strand, counting down.
TCAGCCAACGGCTGTCGGCTAATCACAGACAAAGCAATACGATTATTATGCATAACATGTAAGCTATTGCGGTTGATCGATAAGCATTTTTTGTTTGCTTATAGATAAATATAGGTAACACTCACAAACTGTATTTAATGATGAAAAATAATCACTCGATATCTGTTGTGTTACAACTCAGTCAATTACATGACCAGTTACAGGCTATTGTTAAGCAACAATCCTGGGAACAGTTTGAGGTGTTTGATCAGCAATGCCGGGCGCTTTTATCTCAGCTGCAGAATAAGGCTCATCAACCGATTGAAGTGATTACTGTGCTTCACCAGCTGTATGATGGCTATCAACAAGCAATTAGTCAGTATGAGCAATATAAACAACAATTAGCTAGCCAGTTACAACGGTGTCAACAAGGTATTGCGGGAGTGACTGCTTACCGTCAAATTCAAAATTAACCTGTCGTTAGCTTTTCATCGCTGCCTTTCAATCTGTTTAAATCTATTTTCTTTATTTTTATTGATAAGCTTTTTAGTCCTAGCGATGACTTTTAGCTCGTGCAAACCTGCCTGGTTGTTATGCTGGCAATCAGCAGGGCACTGTCAAGAATTAGCCTCAATAACATTATTGTAATATGTCAATTAGATGAAGGTTGCTAGCACAAAGCCGTTAAATCGATTATAAATGTGAATCATGTCACTTTAGCGGGAATGCCTGTCATAAATTTGACCAATCTCACATTTCTGACTTTACTGAGGTAAGCATCGCTTGGTCATCCGACGATGATATTACCAAGTGGTCTTTCAAGAGAGTTTGGTATTTTCTGCAATAATAAAGCTGTTGCAAAAGGTAATGATCACAGCCGTTTTGCACCAGCCTCTAATAATGAAAGTCGAGCGGAAGTGGGTATGTGGCGAGAAATCAAAGTCTTGCTAATTGATGATAATGCTAATCGTCGGCACGAAATGAAGGTCATCCTGGAATTTTTAGGGGAAGACTTTATTGCTTTGGATTCCAGTCATTGGTTACAGGCATTAAAAGAACAGGACGTTAACCCTGAAGGTATCGCCGGATTATTATTGGGTGATTGCCATAGCCCTTTGGAGTCGATGATTGCTGATATCCAAAAATGGTATGGTGGTATTGCCGTATTATTGATTGGCGAGCAATTGGTACCCGAAGCTTGTGACCCTGACTTGAAACGGCAAATTATCGCGTCAATTGATTACCCTCCTAGCTATAACAAACTATTAGATAGCCTGCATCGTTCTCAGGTTTTTCACGAGCAATATCAGCTTAGTCGTCATCATGGTCGTAGTCAGCAGCGTGAAATTCAGTTGTTCCGCAGTTTAGTCGGCACTAGCCGTAAGGTACAACAGGTACGGGAAATGATGGCTCAGGTGGCTGATAAAGATGTCAGTGTATTGATAACTGGAGAGTCTGGAACAGGTAAAGAGGTTGTTGCACGAAACCTGCATTATAACTCTCATCGTCGTAATGGCCCTTTTGTACCCGTTAACTGTGGTGCCATCCCAGGTGAATTACTAGAAAGTGAATTATTTGGTCATGAAAAGGGTGCATTTACTGGGGCAATTTCCACCCGGATTGGACGGTTTGAACTGGCACAGGGGGGAACGCTGTTTCTCGATGAAATTGGGGATATGCCCCTGCATATGCAAGTGAAAATACTACGGGTACTGCAGGAAAAATATTTTGAGCGTGTGGGGGGCAATAAAACCATTACCACGGATGTGCGTATTATTGCAGCCACTCATAAAAATCTTGAAGACATGATTCAGGATGGTGGGTTTCGAGAAGACTTATATTATCGATTAAATGTTTTTCCCATTGATATGCCACCCCTTCGAGAGCGTGTGGAAGATATACCGCTGTTGTTGAATGAGTTAATTGCTCGGCTGGAAAACGAAAAGCGCGGTTCAATCCGGTTTAATTCTGCCGCCATTATGTCACTGTGTCGTCATGAATGGCACGGTAATGTGCGAGAATTAGCCAATTTGGTCGAGCGCTTAGCCATCATGCATCCCTATGGTGTTATTGGCGTACAGGAGTTACCCAAAAAATACCGGCATATTGATGAGCATGACGAAAATACTAAAGATGTGGTAGAAATGTTTCCCCAACAGATCGAAACCGTGGGGTTAGTTGGCCTGGATACCCCGGCTTTATTACCTGTGAATGGGTTGGACTTAAAAGACTACCTCACTAACCTGGAAAAAAGCCTTATTAAACAAGCCCTGGATGATAGCAATGGGGTTGTTGCCCGGGCTGCTGAGCGGCTACATATTCGCCGGACCACCTTAGTGGAAAAGATGCGAAAATATGGTTTGCAACGCCGTGAGTCTATGTCAGGGAATTGACTTCAATTTATTTTGGTTAGCTAACCAGTTGATTTAATAAGTAAAAAATATTGGGCATTGATATTGCACACACCGGTTAAGTCCAATGAATTGGCACCACTGAGTGTCTTCAGGGAGCTTACCGATGTCGAATTATATAAAAACGCTCACGGCGGAGCCCACGTCTACCGCTAAAAGCCAAGCAGAATTACCTGATGTAACTACTGAGGAAATGATTCAGCTGCGGCCTGATAGTAACGTAACCGTGCCTTATTCCACACTATTTAGTTCAGCACTTAAATGGGAAAGTCAATCGCTTGAGAGTCAAGTGAATTGTTTAGCTCAACAGTTAGCTGCAACTAAAACCCAATATCAACAAGAAATTGCAGCAAAAGCACAGTTATCTCAGCGGCTAAAAAGTTTACTGCATATTTTGCCTGCAGGTGTCGTGGTCATTGATGCTCAGGGAATAGTCGTAGAGTGTAACCAAACGGCAGTTGATTTATTAGGTGAGCCACTATTGGGAGAGCTATGGCGGAATATTATAACACGCTGTTTTGCCCCTCGTGATGATGATGGCCACGAAATATCGCTAAAAGACGGGCGTCGAGTGAGTATTGCGACTCGCTCACTAGAGTCTGAACCAGGTCAAATCATCCTGTTAAACGATTTAACTGAAACACGACGTTTGCAGCAAGCATTGAGTCATCATCAACGGCTATCAGCCTTGGGTAAAATGGTGGCGTCATTAGCTCATCAAATTCGCACGCCACTTTCCGCAGCTATGTTATATGCGGGGCACTTAATGAAAGGATCGCTGCCGCCGACCCAACAAGTGAAATTTGCTGAAAAGCTCATGGCTAGGTTAAGCCACCTGGATCGACAGGTAAGAGACATGCTGGTGTTTGCCCGTGGGGAACTGCCCATGGCAAATCAGTTGTCAGTTAAAGCATTTTTTACCAGCTTGCAGCAAGCGGTAGAAGGGGTAGCGGTTTTTCAACGGGTGAAGATTGAATGGCAGTGTCCTGCAAATAAAGATACGTCTAATCAAGAGGCGGTTTATCAGCAGGCAATTTTGCAGTGTAATCAGGATGCGTTGGTTGGGGCTTGTTTAAATTTAATGGCTAATGCAGTTGAAGCGGCTAGTCAACAGGCTGTTTGGTTGCGGGTAACGGCCAGGGTAACCCGTAGTCGATTACTTATCACCATTAAAGATAACGGGCCTGGTATGAGTCAAGCGCAAATAAAGCAAGCGAAAGAACCTTTTTTCACGACTAAAGCTCAGGGAACAGGGTTAGGTATCGCTGTGGTACAAGCTGTGGTACGTGCCCACCAAGGAGATTTTCACTTGCACTCGATACCGGATCAGGGCACTTGCGCTCAGATCAGTATTCCCTTATCAAATCAGCCGATAGCCGCCAATGTATCTGAAAAAATAGTAAATATTTAGCGAAAAATATTGGCAAAGGAATAATGGAGGTAGTAAGTATAATGAGTCAATACACCGTATTAGTTGTAGAAGATGACTTGGCTTTGCAGGAAGCTATTTGTGATACCTTGTCATTAGCTGGCTATTCATGTCGAGCGGCCCCTCATGGTAAAGAAGCGATTCAGCAACTGAGTCAACAGCGAGTAGATATGGTGGTAACCGATGTCAATATGCCAGAAATGAATGGTCACGATCTACTGTTGTATATTAAACAGCACTACCCGCAAATTCCGGTGTTATTAGCTACGGCTTATGGCAGCATTAATCAAGCCGTGCAAGCAATGAAGATGGGGGCTATTGATTATCTGGTAAAGCCATTTGCGCCAGAGGCGTTATTGGATATTGTTGGCAGGGTCATTACTGGCTGCTCTAATATCAAAGAAGCCGATAGCCCTGTAGCAGTAGCAGAAACCAGTCGACAGTTGTTGGCTTTAGCAAAGCGGGTAGCTGCTTCAGATTCTACTGTATTAATTTCAGGGGAAAGTGGCTCTGGTAAAGAAGTATTAGCCCGCTATATCCATCAACAATCAGCGAGGGTTAAACAACCTTTTATTGCAATTAATTGTGCTGCAATCCCTGAAAATATGCTGGAAGCCACTTTATTTGGCCATGAAAAAGGGGCGTTTACGGGTGCCTATCAAAGTATGCCAGGTAAATTTGAGCAAGCAGAGGGCGGCACATTATTGCTGGATGAAATTTCAGAAATGGCTTTGGGGCTGCAAGCTAAGTTATTACGGGTATTACAAGAAAGAGAAGTTGAGCGAGTCGGGGGCCGAAAAACGATTTCGCTAGATGTTCGAGTGCTAGCAACCACAAATAGAGACATGTTGGAGCAAGTGAAAGCGGGTAGTTTTCGTGAAGATTTATACTACCGGCTGTGTGTATTTCCACTGCAGTTGTTGCCATTACGGGAGCGACCAGCAGATATTGTGCCGATTGCCGAGCGATTATTTAGCCAGCATTGTCAAAAAATGCAGCGGGTGCCCGTGCACTTAGATGCATCAGCTAAACAACAATTGTTGCATTATCACTGGCCTGGCAATGTCAGGGAGCTGGATAATGCCATACAACGGGCATTAATTTTACAACCGGGCGATATCATTTATGCCAGTGACTTATGTGTTGACCTATCACCAGAGCAGCTGATGAGTGATATTCAGGTTAACTCACCTGTCTTTCATACAACTGTTCCCGTCGCCACTATGGTTGATTCGCCGCCATCAGAGATGTCGCTGTCAGAGTGTAGTCATCAGGCTCAGTTATGTGATGGCGTTCGACAACGAGAATTTCAGTTAATTATTGATGCGTTACGACAAGAGCAAGGTAAACGCAAAGAAGCAGCAGTGAAACTAGGCATTAGCCCGCGTACCTTACGTTATAAACTAGCGAAAATGCGGGAAGCTGGGATTAATGTGGAAGCTGCGATCGGGGGTTAGTCGATTTCATCATTCCTTTAAATATTGGTAAGCTTAGATGGTTTTATTTATTTGTTTAGAACCTTATGAGCGACTCAACTGATTTGTTACCTTCATGTGCGGAACATAAAATAACTGGCATTATTTTGGCCGGTGGCCAGGCAAGCCGAATGGGCTACCAGGACAAAGGCTTAATTGAATTAGCGGGTAAACCGCTGGTTAGTTGGGTTAAGCAGGCAATGGAGGGGGTGGCTACGGATGTCTACATTAGTTGCAATCGTCACTTCAATCAGTATCAGCAAATTACCAGGCAATTAGTAAAAGATGCTGAGCCAAACCAATATGAAGGCCCGTTAGCGGGTATTTTAGCAACGGCAAAACAAGTCGATACCCCTTGGTTATTGTGTGTACCCACTGACACCCCATTAATCACCGCAAGCTTGTTGGTCACTTGGATCAATGAAGTTAACTTAACTGCTAACCCAACCAGTTACTTACAAACGGAAAAGCAAGGACATTTTCTCCACTGCTTAGTTAAAAGGGCAGATGCATTGCGTATTGAACAGCAGTTACAACAAGGTAATCGCAAAGTGTTTGATTGGCTAACTGGTATAGAAGCTAAACCTTGGCAAGTACCCGCTTTATTTCATTCACAACTGATGAATATCAATACTCCCCAAGAACTGACAGCTGCTGGTGAATTGCTGAAAAAAAATACTTCAATTAGTGTTAAATAAAGAATGGTTATGAGCAGTTTATCCGTACTAGTGGTTGAAGATCAGCAAAATATTGGTTGCGCAGCTAGTTACAGCATATCAAAGTTATATTACGAACGGCTTGTTTAGATAACAACTGATATTATGATTTTTGTCAGTGATTATTATTGGGTATGCGGCAGGACTGGTGGGTGCTGAAAGAGTTCAATTACTCCATAGTCTATCTTGGAGGCAATTGGTCGTGGGAGGGGGGCTTTTTTATTACCTGGTACTGATTGGTTTAACCGAAGAAATTTTATTCCGAGGGTTGCCATTTTTTAACAATAATCATCATCCAGGCTTAATTATATTAATGAGCAGTGTGCTGTTTGCATTGTATCATTTTCATAATGGTTTACATACCTTGCCTTATTATTTCGCGTTAGGGGTGTTGTTGGCTGTATTGCGCTATTTTTCAGTATCTATATTGGCACTGGCGATAGGACATGGCCTATTTGATTTTATGGTTATCCTGGTTTGGCCCAGTACAGGCTTTCGATTTGGTGTGGCTGTTTTTTATGTGGTTTCGCCCATTGTGGTATTGGGTATTGCGGCGTTGGCCGGTTGGATGCTAAAGCAGCTGGATACCTGATGAGTCTTTTATGGTGCTTGCTTTTCATTAGCGGTATTTACTGACGGAAGTTAGATGAAATACCTTCCGTAAAATTGCATTTATACCTTCTATTAAGAGTTAAGCCATCTATACTTAACTATAAGCATTCTTTCGAAGTCAAAAAGCCAGTTGATGTTTAAGTATGTATACCCTCAGTTTTTCTCAGAAAGCTTACCTATTTCAAATCAAGTATTTTCAGAACAGTGTTGTAATGGCTAAGTGTTGGGCTTGCGTAGTATGTTGAATAATATTAGTAATTACAGCCTACTTAAAGCTTTTTTTGATAAGTATGCTTTTGTTCGCATCATTGCTATTACGCTTGTTTCCATCATTTTTATTCCAATGTTTCAGCAGGCCCTATTGTTAGATGATTTTCCTGCTTTTAGCTTAAAAAAATCAAGTAGTTATAGCAATAATCCATTAAGCAACCCGGTTTATACTGAGCAATTTGCCTCATCGGGTATTACACCCGAAGTGCATAGTGTATCAGTCGTTTTTACAGGTAATAACAATATGCATGCTTTTTGGTATGGAGGTGAGCGTGAGGGTGCTAAAGATGTAGCTATTTATACTGCACAACTCGACGTTAAGCGTAATCAGTGGCATAGCGAGAAATTGCTATTTAACCGGGCGAATCTAAGTAGTCAATTAAATATTTATCTAAAAAAACTAGGTAATGTGGTTTCGATTCGAGACAATGAAGGAAAAATATGGTTATTTTTCGTTAGTGTATCTATAGGTGGTTGGGCTGTTAGCAGTATTAACTTTGTTGTTTCCGATGATGATGCTCGCAGCTGGTCGAAACCCAGGCGGTTAATCACTTCCCCAATGTTTAATTTAAGTACGCTGGTTAAAGGCGAGCCTTTTTTATATGAGAACGGCAGTATAGGGCTGCCTGTCTATCATGAAATGATAGGTAAGTTTGGCGAACTGTTACGCTTAAGCCCAACTGGTGATGTATTGGATAAAGCGCGTCTTAGTTATGGACGAAGTGGCTTACAACCTATTTTATTGTCCTTTGACAGCAGTACGGCTAGCGTTTATTTACGGAATGGTACCGATGCCGCTGATAGCACATTATTAGAAACCAAAACAATCGACTCAGGAAAAAGCTGGCAAAAACCATATGTTACTGATTTGCCCAACCCTAATGCAGCTGTATCAGGAATGACGATTGACTCAGGTGGATCATTATTAGTTATTAATAACTTGCATGATAAAAGAAATAATTTATCTTTGTTTTATAAAGCCAAAAACTCACAACGATGGCGGCTAGTACATCAATTTGAGCATAAAAAAAATACCGATGATAACGAGTATGAGTATTCTTACCCAACAATAAAGCAATCTCATGATGGTAACTTTCATGTACTATACACTTGGAATAAAACCCATATCAAGCATATCCGTTTTAACCAAGCCTGGCTTAAGGACAGAATAAAAAAATGACAGCGATCGCTTTTTATTCGATAGTGCTTTTGCTGATGGCTATTAGTATAAAACTATTTAAACGCTGGTTGTCTACAAATAGCTTGATTAGTCTGACTGTTTTTATAGTACTTATCTCGTTTGTTCAAATCAGCCAATTGAATGTAAGTGCTTATATATTTTCTGTTACTAGCTATTTGAGTATATCAACGCTCTTATTACTAACAGCTTATGTGTTTGTTAATTATGTTGAATCATTCTATCCAACAGTCAATCTATTTTGGCGTAATTCTCGGCAATGGTTACCGGTATATGTTTTTTTTGTAGTAAATGGAATCATTTTATACCCAATGGCAAATGGATTGACGATGTTAGACCCTTACCGGTGGGGGTTCGCTAACTCACCTGATGCCATTTACTATTTATTATACTTGATGGCATCTATGCTTGTCTGTGTTGTATACAACTGGTATTTGCTATTTGCTTTACTGCTAAGCGCTGTATTGTGTTTTAAAATGAAAATCATGGTGTCATTAAATCTATGGGATTATCTCATGGATCCCTTTATTGTTTTTTATTCAGCCACAAAATTAATTTATTTTTATCTAATGCAAAGGTTTTCTAGGAACGGCCATCGATTTGTGAAGTTCCAACAGCATATAAATAAAAGGTAATTATAAATGTTATCAATCACTGAAAAAATAATTTTATCATTGGTGCTAATCTTGGTGCTAGTGGGTATGGGCTTATCTCATTATGATGAGTTACTATTTCGCCACTCCTATGTTGTAGAGGATGGCCTTATCGAGTGGCTTACCGTACTTGGATTATTGTTATGCGCAGGTATATGTATATACCGTATTTCTATATTATGGCGGCAAAAAGCCCCCCTATTTTTAGTCACGCTATCTATTCTGATGTGTGCTTTTATTTTTGGGGCTGGAGAAGAGATTTCATGGGGGCAGCGTATTTTTAATGTGGAAAGTAATGCCTTTTTTAAGCAGTATAATGCACAAGGTGAAATTAATATACACAACCTTCGTGTCAATGGTGTAAAAATAAATAAAATCATTTTCGCTAAAGGTATAGCGTTGCTGTTTATTATTTACTTGGCTGTATTAACACCGCTCTATATTAAGAAAGCAGAAGTACGCTCTTTTTTAGATAAATTTGCATTTCCCCTTCCCCAAAACTATCAAATAATTGCCTACATAGCAGTGTTGCTCATTGTGGAAGGGCTAATCAGCTCCTCTAAACGTGGTGAAATGACAGAGTTTGCGATAAGTTTTATTGTCTTCTTAAATTTAATGTATCCAAGGAATAAGGAGGCATTTATCACTAGTCAGTTTGCAATTGATGAAAATACTACCTAATAATTAGTTACCGGAATTTAGACGGTATTTTAAGGCACCGCTAATAAATATAAAAATTACTTACCGACCGGAAAACCTTACCTCTGCTCAAATGCCAATTCATTTACGGGCACCGCTAAAAGTGCCCTTACTACTATAATGGTTGATCATTACTCAAACTTATAAGCTGCTGTGTAAACAGGGGATTATAGGTATTTCTCCTTATCAATGTGACCTGTTTTTGAATGGTTATGCAACATTGTCTGCTTTATAATTGAGCAGTCAATACCATTTATATTTTTAAAAGTATAGTCAAAGAGAATGGTTTTTAGAGAAGGCCGCCAAGTGACGAAGTCTCATGAGCCTATAAATAATAGGTGATTGGGGAGAGGAATGAAGGCAACAAACTCTAAGAATCATTCACGAAGAGTATAAATATGGATACCAATAACGAAACCCCCCGTATCAAACCCAGTAATGAGTTAGTCAACCCAGTTGATGGCATAGTGAACTGGTCATTTTCTAAATCAGTATGGTTAACTGCCCATGGGCTTATTGCACTGATCGGTGGACTATTCACCTTATCCTTGGAAGCCATTCTGGTTTTTTTTACAACCACAGCAATTACCTTATGTTTAGGTCATTCCCTGGGAATGCATCGGCGGCTTATCCATAACAGTTACGAATGTCCCAAATGGTTGGAGTATTTTTTTGTCCATTTAGGGACCTTAGTAGGAATGGCGGGGCCATTAGGGATGGTATATAGCCATGACTTACGAGACTGGGCACAACGACAACCCAATTGCCATGATTATTTACGCCATGGCCAAGGTTTTTTAAAAGATGGTTGGTGGCAACTGCATTGTGATATTCACTTAACCCATCCCCCTGAATTTCAACCCGAGCCTGCCCTTGCTAACGATAAAGTCTATCAATGGATGGAACGTACCTGGATGTGGCAACAACTACCTTGGGCCATTTTATTTTTCTGTATTGGCGGACTACCTTGGGTAATCTGGGGGATTAGTGCCCGCATCGTGGTATCCGTAACCGGCCATTGGTTAATTGGTTATTTTGCCCATAATCAAGGAGGCCGAGATTGGCATCTAAAAGGCGCTGCTGTTCAGGGACACAACGTAAAATTCGCTGGGTTAATAACCATGGGCGAATCCTGGCACAACAACCACCATGCCTATCCAGGTTCTGCCATCTTAGGTATTTATAAAGGCCAAACCGATCCCGGTTGGTGGGTATTAAATCGCTTAATGAATATTGGCTTAGTTTGGAATGTAAAACTACCTGAAGACATGCCTTATCGCCCTGAATTAAATGCCATCAGTGAGAAAGGGTTACAAGCTGATTTGGTGAAATCGCCTAAACCTTGTGCGTTGATGAGCCGGTTGAGTTTGGGGTGAGGAATATGTGAGACATAAGTAGTAGGATATTTTTCCGCCGCACTTGAAGGGCCTTCCATGGCCCATCAAGCACTAATAAGGCATCCATGCCTTAGCTACAAAAGATCCCACTACTTTATACCGCAGGTTTACGTCAGATCGAAACGATGAACATGGTTAATAATCACAATGTTTCTAGTTGGATATGGTAGTGAATAATTTGGTTTGAGTAATGAATTATATTCGAGAAAAATTGACAGCTGATGATTGCTTGAAAGTTTATCCAATAAATACTGTTTTTTCTGATGATTCTACATTAGAGGGTCTTTCTTATATGTCGAATATGGAAGAAAGGCATAAAGTAGAAGAAATGGTTATCGACTGTGTCAGCGAGCTTGGGTATACGATGAAGTTTGGTGAGAATAATTAACGAACCCTGAAATTAAATAATTTTTAATTTCCTTTTTGTGGTATTGTTTGATTATTTTTTGAAGCGAGTTCACGTGTTGTTAATGCTAATTTCTAGAAGGTGAGTTTTTCTTGAAGCCATAAACACAGCTCCAATACACCAATGACTAACAGCTTGTGTGCCTCTGATAAATTCGACTGCTCTCAATTGGATGAAAGCAGCGTACTAGAGTGGATGTCATATTGGGTAGTCGTTATTAGCGGTATAATATGTGGGATTTTTACTATTTAAGCTTTTTACCACTGTAATTGAATTCATAGCTTTACTTGAGCTTACTCCAAACCTCAACGATTTATATAAATAATAGTTTATGCCACCTGCTATTCATATTATCAATTTTATATTATTAGAAACTACGCCAACTGAGCTAGGGTAATAGTAGTTAGTGTCCCATTAAAAGCCAGTCTATTATCTATAGTGATGGTTATAAAAGAAAGCAATCTATTCAGCTTATAACACAACGACTTTGATGGGCTGATAGGTATTTATCCCTATAGTTTTGCTTTATTTTTGAATGGCTGTACAAAGTAGTTTGATTTATAATCAGTCACAATTGAGAATTGTTTATATTGGCTATTCACTTCCTAGCTAAAGCACGGAGATAATATGACGTTTATTAACGAACTAATTCCTGAAGAGGAAAAAGCAAAAATAGACTTTCAGCAGTTCACTTCTATTGATGTAAGGAATATTGATAGTGAATTTCTGGATACTTGGACAGTAAATAAAGAATTTAATGCATATTTAATTTATTTGACAGGGTCAGCACCTAACGGGCCAGATTATTTTGGCCTCTATTATAATGATAATTACTTTCAATTTAGTGCTTTTTCTGATATTAAAATAAGCTCCGATGAGAAAAAAATTAACTGGAAGTTACAAGGAATGAGAGTACCTGTAGAGCTTTTGCATAAAAAAAATAATGATAATTTAGCTGACTTGAAAAAATCTATAGAGAGCTTAATTCAATCAGCACTAAAAGCTTATGGGTATCTTTATAAACTAGATAAAGATGAATCGGTAACCGTAGAAGGTGAACTTGCGATAATTGGCCCAATGCGTATTAGCCCAAGAAAATAAATAGCATTTATAAATATCCTGTCTGATAAATTTAAACTCGTTATCCACAAATTTAAGTAGTATTGGGGTGGACTGTGACCATTAGTGCAAATGATGCCAAGAAATTATTAAATGGATTAAATAATCCTACTAAAGAAGATGTATTAAATATACTCAATCAGGTAAGTTATAATTCTCCTGGTCAGGCTGAGAATAATGTTATTACATTTTTCTTTTCAGGTAACGTTGGTAACTTAAGCAATTCTGAAGATTTTACTAGAAGTGCTCAGTCGATTTTAAATGAGATGTATGGACATGCAACTGACTCTGCTAGAGCAAGAATGAATTACTCTGGCTCTTCAGAAATATTTGATGTTGCAAATAGTCCAGTGTTTCAAAACAAATTAATTGAAGCTTTTGGTGGTGATAAAGAGGCTGCCATTAACTTTATGAATGGCATACCAGATAATAATGGCATTAGAAGTAATGGTTACTTTGACACTTTATCTGAAAATCTGGCAAAACATGCTTATGGAGATGTAGTCTCTATCACACCAACTGCTAATGAGTCTTACAGTGTGTGGAATCGCTCTGAATTACCTGCATTACTTGATAATCCTAATGTTACATCGATAAATGGTGTAAACCGTGAAGTTTTATTAGCTCAGTATAATTCTGGTGGTAGAACACTTGATGCACTAATGTCTATTTCTAGCCAGGTTAATGCTGCATCTTTTGGTAATGTACTTAGTTCAGGTATGCGATGGTATAGGCCTGATGGTTACATAGAAGGGTTTGATCCTGGTAACTTTTTATCAAGCCTAGGCATAGATAGCGAAACCGCTGAGTTTATACCAAGTGGACAAGGTGAATTGCTTTCTAATGCCATAGGGAAAAATATTGCTGAAAACCCAGAGTTGCTCTCACACTTGAGAGAGGGATATAACTCATTAAAAGAAACTGCAGCTAATATAGCAGACTCTTCAATAGGCCGATTTTTGACCAAGTCATTACCATTCCTGGGCCTCTTCTTTGCGTCTATTGATGCCCATGCCGCCTATAAACAAGGTGACACAGGTGGAGCCATACGTACTCTGGCTAAAGCAGGAGTTGAAGAGTTTGGCAGCTTGGGGATGGAGCTTGTTGTTGGTACTGTCGTAGCTGCTGGGCTTGCCGCTGCATCAGCTCCAGCTTCTGTAGTCGCTGTTGCCGGTATTACCACCGCATTGATTGCAGGATATGCAGGTAGTGAACTAGCTAACAAAACATTTGATGAAGCATTAGATGCGTTGTCTAATAATTCAAGTGCTTTAAATCTACCTCAGATAGATATTACTCAGTCTTTTACACTTTCTTTTGACCAAGCGTCTAAAACATTAGCTGGTGGTCAAAAACGTCCTAATGGAAAGCTTGCTTCTGAGTCAACGCTCAAACCAGAAACAACAGAAAATGGAAGCGATTCAGTTGAAGAAAAGTCTGAGCCAGAAGTGTCTGAGTCAAATGGAGCTGGAAGCCGACTTACTCTTCCAACTGATGGAGAATCAACCTCAAGTAAAGATGGAGAGAGTATTATAGAGCATGATAATGGCACAATTGATATAAAATTACCTGATGGACAGATATATAGGAACAAAAAAGCCAAAGATTACAAAGAACATTCTGACGGTAGAGTTGAATTTACAGACTTGAAGGGCAATAAAAATATCTTTTACCCAAAAGAAAAGAAAAGGGAAATTTACCAGGAAGGTGGTTCTAAAACGACAATATATAACGATGGTACAACTGAGATAATAACTGCTAATGGAATTAAAGGTGTTTATTATCCAAATAACAGAAAAGAGTTTTACCTTAAAGATGGTAGTGTAGTTATTATTGAGCCGGATGGTCAAACGTCTAAAGTTAATCATGATGGGGCTAAAACCAGCAATGTAGATATCACATCATCCAAAGAGGGTATTTCTATCAATGGAAATACGTTTAAGTTACCGCCTAATATAAGAAGAGATGGCCCTAATAGCTTTACAGGTGGAACGCCAATAAAACCAGGTGGCCACAGTACCGATTTAACAGGGAGTGCCTTACCCGAAAACACTCGTGTAAACCCCGATGGAAATAGCTTTACAGGAAGCACGCCTATTAAGCTGGGGGGTAAGAGTACTGATGTAACCGGCAGCCCTTTACCCGAAAATACCCGTGTGAACCCCGATGGAAACAGCTTTACTGGTAGTACACCGATTAAACCTGGTGGTAAGAGTACTGATGTAACTGGGAGTCCTTTACCTGAGAATACCCGTGTAAACCCTGATGGGAACAGCTTTACAGGTAGTATACCGATTAAACCAGGCGGGAAAAGTACTGATGTGACAGGAAGTCCTCTACCTGAAAATACCCGAGTAAACCCTGATGGGAACAGCTTTACAGGTAGTACACCGATTAAACCTGGTGGTAAAAGTACTGATTTAACGGGGAGCCCTTTACCCGAAAATACCCGTGTGAACCCCGATGGAAACAGCTTTACAGGTAGTACACCAATTAAACCAGGAGGCAAAAATACTGATGTAACTGGTGGGCCTTTACCTGAAGGCACCAAGGTTAATCCAGATGGAAATAGCTTTTCTGGGCCTGGTGATGATTTACTAAATGTTGACCCCAGTCCGTCTGGCGAAACCCAGGGGGAAACTAGTGAGCCTGCTGAAGCTCCGGTGAAAAAAGGCGGTGAGGGTGGTAAAGCGGCTAAACCTGCGGGTAATGGAAGCCAAGGTTCAAATCAAATAATTCCAAAAGATCCTTTAGTGCTTGACTTGGATGGTGATGGGGTCGAGCTTTCTAGTCTAAATGAAAGTAATGCTTATTTTGATTTAAATGGTGATGGTTTTGCTACTCATACATCTTGGTTGAAAGGTGATGATGGGTTTTTAGCGCTTGATAGAAATTTAGATGGTTCGATAAATAATATTAGTGAATTATTTGGTAGCCCTGAACGTACTGGATATGAAGAACTAAAAGAACTAGACAGCAACAACGACCAACAAATTAACAAGTATGATAAGCAGTTTAATCAGTTAAAAATTTGGCAAGATAAAAATGGCGATGGTGTTAGTCAGCATAATGAGTTAAAGACACTTGATCAAATAGGAATAGCTAGCATTAGTTTGGAGTACGAAAATGTATCAGATCAAGTTAATGCAGATGCCCAAATTGCTCGTCAAGGTAAATTTCAATGGAAAAATGGCTCTGAAGGGTTAACCGCTGAAACATCAGGTATTGCAGCTGATGTACTTTTCGCTTCTAACCCAACATTTACTCGTTATACGGGTACTGTAGATTTAGACCCTGATGTGAGAACTGTGAGCAATATTAAGGGATATGGTCAAATGCCAGATCTACACATAGCCATGAGTTTAAATCCAGAGCTCAAGGATTATGTACTTAATATTTTTAGTTCTTCAGCAACTGATAAGCTAATGACTGAGTTTGAAACTCTCTTAGTGAAATGGGCGGGTGTAGAAAATATTCAGATTAGCGATATAGATCCTAATCATCGTCTTAATGTAAATCCTAATACAGGTCGAGTAGACTTTAGATTAGCAGGTGAAAATTTTACGTTGCCTCAATTAGGTTTAATCAAAGCTTACACGGGCATGGGTGAACTATTGCTAGGTGATGGCCAGTGGCGTGAAAATGGTGAAATTGTTACTACTGGTGGTTATTATCGCCAAGCGTATAATCAAATTGTTCGCAATTTATTAACTAAGGTGGCCGTAGCAAATGGATTATTGACAGATATAATGCCTGAATTGAGTTATAATCCTTCTAGTGATTTGCTTACCCTAAATACTAACATTGATGCTCAGCTATTTGACAGAGCCTTAGCAAATATGGGTGCATCTTTGGATAATTCAATTGCTATCAGTACTCAGTGGGTAATCATTACAGCATTACTAGAATTAGATCCATTATCAGTTGACTTATTAAAAGATCCAATTCAACAGCTAATACTATCATTTGAAAATAAAAACTCAGATAAGTTAGAATCTTTATTTAATAATCCAGTTTTTAAGTATCTTGAAGTAGACTTAAATATTGGGACTTCAGGTGCTGACTATCTTGAAGGTGGGATAGGAAAAAATAATATACTTGGATTTAGTGGGAATGACGAAATTCATGGTAATAGGGATAATGACCTGCTGATAGGTAATCAAGGAAATGATTATTTGTATGGAAAAGAAGGTAATGACAAGCTTTATGGTGGTAAGGGTCATGATAATCTCTTTGGTCAAGCCGGTAATGACAAGCTTGTTGGAGAGGAAGGTGATGATAAGCTTGATGGGGGCGAGGGTGATGACAGGCTATTCGGTGGAGAGGGTGATGATAGGCTAAATGGTGGCCAGGGTGATGACAGACTATATGGAGGAAAAGGTGATGACGTTATAAATACTGGAACTGGCAATGACTTTATTTCAGCAGGTGCAGGCGACGATATTTTAGGTGTTGGGAAATACGTAACAATTGAGTTTGGTGCTGGTGATGGAATAGACGAAATTGTTAATTTAGCTAATGGAACAGAGAAAAATATCACTATTAAAATAAAAGAAAATATTACGAGTGATAAGTTAAGGTTTCTTAAGTTTGGTAATGCATTAGTCATTGGATTTGTAGATAACTATCAGGATTTCTTTATTCTTGATCAGTATTTGAATGCAGATGAAAAAGTAAGCATTAAAATTGAGCTGCCTAATGGTGATAAAGTTTCAGAGTTTCCTGCCACTGGCTTTTTTATGGATGTGAATAAATACAAACAATCAAGGCAAATTAATTATTATATCCAAGGAGCAACCTCTGCATCGATTGGGTATCGCCTTAGAGGGACTGAATGGGCAAGTCGGATTGATGGATTTGGCATTCAGGGAACTAGGGAAAGTGATATTATTTTCGGGTCAGCAAAAAATGACCATATTAGTGATAAAGGATTACATGGTGGAGACGACTATGTCGATGCACGAGGCGGTGATGATATAATTGAAATAGCAGGAGGGAGTGCTGAAGTTCATGGTGGTGATGGTAATGACGATATCTTGATTAGTCGTGGCCAAGTCACAGGCGGACGTGGTGACGATAAAATAAAATTCAATGCTGCAACGGCCTTCTTCCGCAAAGGAGATGGAAAGGATGCGCTAACAATTGGTAATAATAGTCGATTACAGTTTGAATCACCTATTACTGCTGACGGTTTGAGTTTCTCAATGGATCAACAGGATTTAATCATCGACTTCCCTTGGGAAGGGGATCAAATTCGATTAACGGACTTTGTTATTCGTGAAGGTTTGCGGCTAGATAGAGTAGTTCTGGCGTTTTCTGATGGCAAGGAGGTTACAACAGAAGCCATTTATAATGAGCTTGGTAAAACAGTTGAAAAGCCCATTGCAAATCCAGATAGCTTTGTAACTAAAGAAGACAGTAGCTTTTTAATAGATCCACAAAAACTATTTGTAAATGATTTTATTGGTGAAAATTTAAGTCCACTGATTATTGAGTTTTTTGATGTAAAGAGTGGGTATATAGAAGAACGATGGGTAACAATAGGACAAATTCCCTGGGTATTTTATCCAGATGAAAATTTTGATGGTATTGCATCATTTAAATATCGGTTGTCAAACGGCTTTAAAGAAGCTGAAGGTGAGGTGACAATTACTGTTGAATCAGTGAACGATGCCCCTATCATCGAACGCCGATTAAACAATATCCGCTGGCAAGCCGGTGATGAATTTAGTTATCGCCTTCCTGCTAATAGCTTTTATGATCCTGATGCTGACGATACCTTAACCCTGGCGGCGACATTAGCTGATGGTGAAGCCTTACCTGATTGGTTGCAGTTTGATGCGGAACAACAACGGTTTATTGGTGAGCCGCCAGCAGATTTTTCAGGTGACTTAGCCATTAAGCTAACTGCTACAGATAATGCTGGAGAGTCAGTATCCCAATCGTTTACGTTAACCATTTTACCTGCTGAAGACACTAGTAGTACAACAGGTGAAGAAACGACACCTGAATTAAGTGATTTTGCCCAGGTCAAAACCGGCACTAATGATGATGAACAACTGTTGGGCAGTCAGGAAGCCGATTTAATTAAAGGCTTAGGTGGCAATGACCGTGTTTTTGCGTTCAATGGCGATGACTACTTGCAAGGTGGCGCTGGCGATGATCGCTTAAATGGCGGTAATGGTTCGGGTAAAACCAACGATGGTAACGATACCTTAGAAGGTGGAGCCGGTAATGATGTGTTGTATGGTGAAGCCGGCGATGATCACCTTGTAGGTGGTATCGGTGATGACCATTATTATTATGGGGTAAACGGTGGGGTTGATACCATAGACAACACCGGTGGTGGAAACGACTGGTTATTCTTTATTAATGGTATTACCCGTGAACAGTTAAGTTACCATCGTGAAGACGATGATTTAATTGTGCGGGTTGATGGTGATGAAAGCCAGCAAGTACGGGTTTTAAACCATTTTAAAGGCGGTGATTTTGCGATTAAATACATTCAGCCTTCAGGTGGTTATGCAATCCCCACATCCAGTATCGAGCGTGAATTAGCGGCACAGTCTGGTGCAGAAACTGAAACTGCTGAAAATACTGGTACCGATAACAATCAATCCACGACTACTGATAATAGTGAAAATACCACCGACAATACTTCAACCACGGAGTCAGGAACCAATAACAGTCAGGAAACCACTGGCGAGAATACAGGTTCAACAGATACGACACCGATTGATACCCAAGTGGATAGCTATGTTCATCTCGGTGGGCATGGTAATAATAGCTTCACTGGCACGAGTAACGCTGAGACTTTCTTGGGTGGTGCTGGCGATGATACCTATGTATTTAAGCTCGGTGGTGGTCAGGACACGATTATTGATACCCAAGGGAAAAACCGCTTGGTATTTGAAGGAATTCAGTTTAATCAGGTGGGTTCAAACTTATTTAAATCGGGTAATGATTTACAACTGAGTGTTACCGGTACCCAAGATAAAGTCATTATTAAAGACTTTTTTACTACGGCCAATATCGACACCATTGCCTTTAAAACAGGCGGCGAAATTAAAGCCAGTCAATTATTCGGTATTTTTGGTTTAACTATGCCTGCTGCCTCAGCAGAAAGTCAGCCAGACATATTGGGTGATAATACCGCTAATACGCTAACCGGTACGGATGCCGCTGAAATTATCAAAGGCTATGATGACAATGACACGCTCACCGGTGGCAAAGGCAACGATACGCTTATTGGTGGTCGTGGTAATGATCGCTATGTGTTTAAACAAGGTGATGGTGTAGATACCATTATTGGAGAGGGAGGAGGTACTGATACTATCCACTTTGAAGGGTTTAGTTATCGGGATATTGCCCAGAACCTGTTTAAAATGGGGAGTGATTTAGAACTGTCGAAGAAGGGCACCAGTGATAAGTTGATTGTTAAAGACTTTTTCTTGGGTGGTGATAATATCGTAGACAACATAACTTTTTCAGGAGGTGGGCAATTAGCAGGTGCGCAAATATTCCAAATATTTGGCATTACTAATCCTAACCCTGTTCAATCGCCTAATTATACCGGACTGCCTAATGAAACTGACTATGCGGTTGTATTTAAAGGGGATGGTAGTAGTCAGGCGATTACCGGATCAACAGGCGCTGATTGGTTAGAAGCTGGTGCAGGTAATGACGTACTAGCTGGTGGAATAGGCAACGATTTATTGCTGGGTGGGCAAGGGCATGATACTTATCAGTTTGCCGTCGGTGATGGGCAGGATACTATTAATAACCTCACTACTACACCAGATCAGGATACTGATGTACTTAGTCTGTCGGGCATTTCCACAGATAAATTATGGTTGACTCAGGAAGGTGATGATCTAAAAGTGGATGTACTTGGCTCTGCTGACCAAGTCACCGTCCAAAATTGGTTTGCTGATGAAGGCTACCAACTAGATACGATCGAAACTGACAATGCTGTGTTATCAGCTGAAAAAGTGGATACGTTGGTGCAAGCCATGGCGGCTTTTAATAACTATGAGACCACTGATGGAAATTTAACCCCAGAGGTTCAAACAGCGATTAATCCAGTATTAGCTGCTGCTTGGCAAAGTAAATAAACCTGCTTAATCAGTCATTGATAAAAAAGGCTTACCATGTTGTGGTAAGCCTTTTTTAATAGAGTGGAAGAAGACGAGTCATGTCTATTGGGCTTCATATTATAGTGGTTTTTGAAGTAATATTCTTGTTATTACCTACTAGTTTAGTGTATGCCTATGGTTTTGGGTTGTATATTAATTATTTTGATAATGAGTTAGGAGGGTATATATATCTTTTGGTTATGCTTTGTGCTGGTTATGCACTTATAAGTCTGTGGTGGCTAGTGTTTTCTTATTGGAGAAAATATAGATATGAAATACCTCGTATATGGAGAATAGGTTTATACGTTGGCACAGTCATTTCAATTTGTTTTATTTGTGAAGGTATAATATCTTCTAAAAGTGGAGGGGGAGTAGGTATTTGGGTTTTTGGTGGCCCTGTTTTTCTAATGCTACATCTTTTGTCTTTAATGAAAGAGGACAATAACTGTAGTTCTGAAATTAATTATGAGAGATGAAAAGACAAAGAATCTTCAAAGAATAGTTAGCTTTAAATTTAAATCATAAATCATGGGCAATATTATTCAATAACATTGTTCAATACAACCAGCAAAATCTTCAAGCATACCATTTAGTGACTATTAAACTGACCCTTAAGTTAAAATCGACGTTCGTTCCAATAATGCTCCGTTTATACTGATATACATCAAAAGATGTATGACATATACTGATCCAGATCAATCATTGTAGTGATTTGACAAGTTATACCCAATGCGAAGGATTTTTAGGTGAGGCCATCGAGCGACGAAGCCTCATGAGCCTATATAAATAGGTGATTGGGGTGAGGAACGATGATAACAAAACCTAGAAACGATTCGCGACGGGTATATACCCTTGAGTTTGGGTATATTAATACGGGAATTAACAGTAAGTTATAGACATATTATTATGAAAAAAACTGTAAAACTATCATTACCACTTTTACTGATGATGGGTTGTGCTAGCCTGTCGGCTGAAGAAACAGTGGAAGAAAATGCTGAGCTAGAAGCAATTCAAACTTTTTGTAGTAGCAAACTAGCTGAAAATAGACGTTTGTATAATCAATTGAAAGCCATTGAAGGCGAAAAAACAATTAGCAGTTTTTTAGTACCATATAATCAGCTTGAAGTAAAAATGACGGATAGCTATGCACATGCTCAACTGTATGGTGCTACTCACCCCAATGCTGATGTAAGAAACTATGCAAATAATTGTGTAAAAGATTTTACCAGCCTATCAAATGAAATATCATTATCCCAAGCGGTTTATAATGCTTTATTAGCGGTAGATATTTCTGAAGCCGATGAGGAAACTAAACGTTATCATGCTATTTTAGTGAATAGATTTAAGTTGTCAGGGGTTGATAAGGATGCAGAGACGAGGGCAAGCATAAAAAATATATTAAAAGAAATCGCTGCGACAGGTTTACAATTTAATAAAAATATTCGCGAAGATGTAAAGGTTTTATTACTGGATTCTGTTGAGCAGTTGCAAGGACTACCTCAGGACTATATTGATAGCCATCAACCGGGTGATGATGGAAAAATTAGAGTCACAACCCAGTACACTGACTATAAGCCATTTATGAGGTATGCAGAAAGTGATGACTTACGTAAACAGCTATTTCTAAAATATAATCAGCGAGGATACCCTGCTAATGTTGCGGTATTAACTCAGTTAGTGCAAAAGCGCCATGAGCTGGCCCAACTGCTTGGTTATGAGAGTTTTGCTGAATATATCATCTCTGACAAGATGGCAGGCAACCCAGCTCGGGTAACTAAGCTATTTGATGATGTTGCTAAATTAGCTAAACCAGGTAAGGAGAAAGACTATCGGAAAATGCTGGCATTTCTGCAAAAAATGGATAGTGATGCAGAGAAAGTTAATGCATGGCAAGATAGTTACTTAGCAGATAAAATAAAAACGACAGAGTTTAATTTAGACTCCAAACAGGTTCGTGAATACTTTAGTTACCCTAAAGTGCGTGATGGCTTGTTTAAAATAGTACAAGATTTATTCCAAGTGCGAATCCAGCGTAGAGAAGAGGTGGCTACTTGGCATGAGTCTGTCGAAGCCTATGAAATGTATGATGGAGAAACGTTAATTGGTCGTTTTTTCCTCGATATGCATCCGCGTGATGGTAAGTATAAACATGCCGCACAATTTCCCTATAAAACGGGGATAGCCGGTCAGCAAGTGCCAGAGGCTGTTTTAGTTTGTAACTTCTCAAAAGATGGCAAAGCATTAATGCTACATAGCCAGGTGAGAACATTTTTCCACGAATTTGGTCACTTAATTCATACGCTATTTAGTGGTGAGCATCAATGGTCGGGTATTTCAGGTATCAAAACAGAAATGGATTTTGCTGAAGCACCATCACAAATGCTGGAAGAGTGGATTTGGAATAAAGAAGTACTACAAACGTTTGCTACAAATGAGCATGGTGAAGTCATTCCAGATACGCTTGTTGCTAAAATGAACCAGGCCAGAAGCTTTAAGCTCGGTATGGATACAATGCAACAACTATATTATGGGGCTTTATCGTTAAATTTATACAATCAAAACCCAGCAGACTATAATATTGCGCAACTTAATCAGACGCTTGCGAATAAATATTCTCCTTACGGGTATATTGATGGTACTCACTTGTATACCTGGTTTGGCCATTTAAATGGGTATTCTGCAATGTATTACACCTACCAATGGTCTAAAGCAATCGCTGCTGATATGTTAACCAAGTTTAAGGCTGAGGGTTTGACTAACACGCAAGTGGCGGCAGAGTATAGAGAAAAAGTACTAAGTCAAGGTGGCGCTAAGCCAGCAGCAAGGTTGGTTCAAGATTTCTTAGGAAGAGAATATAACTTTGAAGCTTATGCTAACCAATTAAATGCATCACAAGACTAATATCGACTAATTTTCTTGTCTAGATACTATTCAAGTATGCCTTTCGTAAAGGACTTTTAGTGTTAGTGCTAAAAGTCCTACGCTATCAATCAACATCATCTCTTAACACCACTCACTATATCTTTATCAATTAAATGTAAGTAAGGATGGGAAAGAATTTCATTATGCAACAATTGCAGAAGTACATCACCCAACGTATTTAACGTCTGAAGATTTACAGGCAATTTATCAAGACCAATATCAACAATTACAAAAGCAGAATAATACAATCAATGCAATCCTTAATGCTGTAAAAGAAAAATTAGCAAGTCTATAGTTTTGGTATATACCCGTCGCGAATCATTTTTAAGTTTTGTTATCGTCGCTCCTCATCTAAAAACCCTTCGCATTGGTTATAGAGCTGTACTCAATGCGAAGGGTTTTTATTTTATTAATTCATGTTCAGGACAGTCGATCCTTAAGTCTTTAATTGCTAAGGGGCTTTTTAATAGATGGCAGTAAGCGCCTTGTTTATTTTTTTCAAAGTGCTGGCAGGTCATACACATTCGGGTAGGGATCATCCCTTGTGCTTGAAAGCGAGCAATTAATTGAATAAGTACCTGCCAGGTGGTTTGCTGCTCAGCCTGGGTTAAATTTGCTAAAACGGGCTCAAACAGCTGAGTCAGTTGCTGTAGCTGAATGATGGTATCCTTTCCTTTAGGAGTTACCATTAATGAAAACGTACGTGGATCTGCTTTTGCTTGTTTGGCCAGGTAGCCTTTTTCGACTAAGACGCGGATTGAATCACTGACAGTGGCTTTAGTAACGACAAACTCTTCAGCTAAACGGGTTACTGTACATAAGTGTTCCCGATGGCTGGCTATAAACAACAATAGTTGTGTTTGTAATGGGGTTAGCTGATTAGCTTTGGCCTGCTGTTGAATAACTGCCCGAAACACAGTAGACAAGCGCTCAAGCCCCGCGATAATTTTGGCATTGAGGTCAGCGGCTTGTTCATGTGGATCAAAGGCATTATTCATTTAACGGCATCCTTCAGGTGTACAAACAGTTGGATGATCAGTCGTTGTGCTGTTACCCACTATTGTACTGGTTTCTTGTTTCACTAGCGCCATAATTTCAGCACCCAATGGCATATCGGGGGCTTGCCCAAAAAACTGGCGTCGTAAGTTACCATCCCGATCTATCAGTAATAAGGTGGGTGTGCCTTGCATTTGATAAGTAGCCATGGTTTGAGGAATTGGGCTAGGAATACCAGGCTGATCAATGGCCACGGGAAATTTAATGCGGTATTCATGTAAAAACGCTTTTAAGCTCTCTTTTCCCATGGCTTCATGATGCTCAAAAACAGTATGTAAGCCAATGACTTCCACATCTTCTGTGGTAAATGTTTCTCGAACCCGCTTAGCCTGAGGCAGTGAGTGTTCAACACAGCCAGGGCAGAGCATTTGGAAAGCAAATACAACTACCACTTTACCTTTTAACTTGGCTAAAGAGAGTGGATGTTGGGTGTTTAACCATTGGTCTACGATTAATTCAGGGGCTTTTCGATAGTGAGTCATGTGGAAAATCTCTACACATAAGGGCACTTTTTTGAAGGTGCCCTATATTAATGAATAATAACACTGCTACTGACTTATACCTGGCAGGCTTAAATTACCCGATGCCACATCAAATACATTGTTCACGCATAATAGGGGAGCATGAACTTGTTGATTGACTTTCAGCCCAGCGGTTACCCCATCAAAGTTAAAGGCTTTAGGAAAACCTAGATCTTTGAGTGGAACACGCACAAGCACTTCACTATTATCTAGATCAAAATCATAGCCAGGGCTATCAATAAATATAGGCAGTTCTGGCCAAGTCGCTGGCATTTTGGGTTGAGTTCCTTTGGCAATATCTTTCACTTTTAACGCGCCTTTACCGCAAGCATTATCAGGTACTAATACTACCCAGTGGCTATGCCATTTATCACCATCATTGGTTTTATTGCCATCCCCATCTTCATCATATAAAGGGGTGTCATCAAAATCAGGGTGAACTGTTAAGGCCAATGCCAACATGCCCTGATCAGCCTCAAAACCAACGGTTGAACTATTTAATTTTGTGGGCCAAACATAGCTATACACTTCAGAGCCAGCGAGTTTCCCCACTGTTTGGGGGGATTTTACGCCAGCTTTACCACGCACTTCTTGTTGAAAAACTAAATGGGCACCATCCGTTACCACTTTTGCATGGAGAATATCAAACTCAGCAGGAGTCGTTTTATTTTTACCAGCCAAAATATGCCCATGGTGCTGTTGGTCAGCCGTGGCAGGGTTATTTAATAAAGCTAAAAATAAAGGGGCTACGCTAAAATAGTGAGAGAGTTTCATTGTAATTACCTTATTAATTTAATCGCTGAGCAAGTAGTTCCAGCACCTGTGCTTCTGCAGAGACACAGACAGAACAACCCGCGTGATAGAAAGTAACTTTTTTCAGAAAGGATGACCTTTAATTGACTATGTTAGGAATCCTAACAATAAGGATGGTAAGGAATTCTTGCAAGTACACTTTTAGATCATTGTGATCTAAAGGCACCGCTAATAATTATTAGTGATGCCTTTAATGACCTGGTATGTATATCTGATTAATTATGAAAGTTTGAGATAGCAATTAGAGCCATCTAAGCTGTTGGGAGCAACTGCAGTTCATTGAGAGCAATGAATGACTCTACTCAGGCCATTGAGAAAACTTCGTTTTGGCATGTCAAAGCCCATTGTGGCTTGTCTATTTTTAATAAGCATCAACGGTTTAGCTGAAACAATCAGTGTGGCTGTTGCTGATTGGCCGCCCCATTACTATAAAGAAAAACCCACCTTTTTTTACTATACAGCCCCGAATCTTTATGACCCATATGTCTTCTTTCATCTTGTTGATACCCCATTTTCATGGGAATCGTTGGATCAGTTAAAAGAGTGGGAACCGATAGGGGTGACAGCAGGTTATGATTATGGAAAAAATTTTAATAAAGAACCAAGATAATCTTAGGGTAGTGAAGAAAATTAACCAGCAAATAAAAAAGAACTCAACAATGTTCGAACCAGGTTTGCAGGAAATTCAGAATAACTGGCAAGGTTGTATAAAAGGTGCTCTGAATTTACACTGATGAAAATTTCTTTGCTTCGCGATAAGTTACCATGTGTTGTAGTTCTTCATCCCACAAACTGGATTTAAAACAATTAATAACATCTCGTAATGCAAGTGTAGTGGTTACTGGTGATTGTAGTTCAGGAATTGCAGCCATTGCTTCAGGTAATCGATAAAATGGGATGTGCACATTAAGGTGATGAATATGGTGATAGCCAATATTTCCTGTAAACCATTGCATGACCCTGTTAAGTCGCATATAACTTGATGACTCCAAAGCAGCCCGGTAAAACGTCCAAGATTCTGGTGAAATAATATTCATACGTTTAAAGCTATGCTGTGCAAAAAAAAGATATGATCCCAGTGCACAAGCAATAGTCATCGGTAATAAAACAACAAAAAATGCCATATCAGCACCGCCAAACACCCATAACACAGTAATCAGGCCACCATGAGCAATAATCGATAACAGGGAATCCCAATGTTTTAATGGGTTAAGAAATAATGGCAATAAACAAATGCTAAATGCAAAAATCGTCAAGTAGCCAAACATAACCGTGAAAGGGTGGCGTTCTATACGGTAACGAGCACGTTCAATAAATGAAGCGGCATGCCACATTTTTGTCGTGATCACTGGAAACGTGCCAATGCTTACAGCACTAAACTTACCCACATGGCCATGATGAAAATTGTGGCTTTCTTTCCAGGAACTGGGAGGTGTCAGTGCAAAAGCCGCATATATGTGAAATATTATCCAAGCAGCTCGTGAGTTTTGAAGGATTGAACCATGCATGTAGTCATGATAGGTAATGAAGGTTCGCACCATTAACATGGCGCCCAATATTGACAGCATTAATTGCAGTGGCCACCAAGGAGCTGCACCAGCGAAAGCTAATACAATAATCATCAAGCTTAATGTCACCCCTACATGCCACCAGCTTTTCACTCTTGACTCTTTAGCAAAAGGCACGGTTGCTGCTATTAAATCACGTCCTACACGAATGTCTGCACTGTGTTCAGGTAGCTCGAAGGTGTCACTTGAATTGGTGATATTTGACGACGTTTGAATCATTATTATCCCCTCCATTCAGCGGTGTAATCATCCTTTATTAACTTTTTTCGCTAGGATTGTTTCTAATTAAAGTGCATACACTATTCTATTAAGATAGAAAGTAGTTGAGTTTGTTGAAAGTGTTCAGAGTCACTACAAAAAGATTCCTTCCTCAACAAGTAGGTCAATACAGCGATGGCATCAAACAATGGCGGAAGCGACACAGGTGACCCTTGGCAAAATAAAGGCCACACTCATACTAATAAACTCATCCAACATAGGCAGAACTGGACCCGGCAGCTGATAGCAAATGGTGTTCCCTATGGCGCTATCATCTTAGCTGTCATTGGGCTTGTAGGACTGGTTATTTGGACAGCCTATTATACCGTGCCAAGCGACTCTGTTGCTGTTGTCCAGCGGTTTGGCCAGTATTTAAAAAATGTACCGCCTGGATTGCATTTTAAACTACCGATGGGTATCGACAAGGCAACAATTGTTCCCGTTAAACGGCAGTTGAAGCAGGAATTTGGTTTTACAACGCCTGGTGCTAATGACCCATACCAGAGCCCTCGTCCTAATGAGGAAAAGCGAGAAACGCAGATGGTAACAGGTGATCTGAACGCTGCGTTAGTGGAATGGGTTGTTCAGTATCGCATCTCTGATCCAGTTAAATTCTTATTTGAAGTGCGTGAGCCAAGTGAAACGCTTCGATATGTTTCTGAGTCGGTTATGCGCGAAGTGGTTGGTGATCGCACCGTCGATGAAGTTATTACTATTGGTCGACAGGAAATCGAAATAGAAGCATTAACTAAGATGCAAGCATTATCAACTAAGTATGTCATGGGCATTAGTATTGACCAAGTTCAGTTGAAAAATATCAATCCTCCCCAAGCGGTACAGGAGTCATTTAATGAGGTCAATCAGGCTCAACAAGAAAAAGAAAAACTTATTAACGAAGCACGACGAGATTACAATAAGGTCATTCCTCTAGCTGAGGGGGAGAAAGACCAACGAATTCGTGAGGCTGATGGATATCGACTTAAACGGATTAATGAGGCTAAAGGTGATGTAGCTCGATTCAATGCGTTGTTAGCGGAATACCTTAAAGCGCCGGAAGTGACGCAACGTCGTATCTATATTGAAACCATGCAGGAAATCATGCCAAGTATCCGCTCTAAAATTATTATGGATGAGCAAGCAAAGAATATTTTGCCCCTATTAAATCTTAATGCTTATAAGAGAAGTCAACCATGAATGGTTTTAAGCAGCTTGTATTTTTAGCGATCTTTTTTATTGTTATTTATGTGGTAAAGAGTTC